>SPCK01000080.1 GCA_004525355.1 Spirochaetales bacterium | reverse complement strand
GTTCCAAAGCCAGGGAATTGGAACCGTGGGCGTCATACGGGATATCAGTGAACGGCGCCAGAACGAGCGGGAGATGCGACTCAAACTGGAATCGAAGGATCTGCACATCAAGGAGATCCATCATCGGGCAAAGAACAACCTACAGGTGGTTTCGAGCATTCTAAGCCTACAGGGTTCCTGCCTGGAGGACGATGAGGCTAGAAGCGTTTTTCGCGATTGCCAGACGCAGGTGCATTCAATGACCCTGATTCATGAGCAGATCTATCATGGGACTTCTCGGGAAAAGGTGGATGTGGGCGCGTACCTGGCCAGGCTCGTCGAATACCTGGAGGAGGTCTATGAAGCCGAGAGTCGCGGAATCGACCTCAGAATCGAAGCGGGTACCTTCAGTCTCACTCTTGAAAAGGCCATCCCGCTGTCGATAGTCGTGACCGAGTTGGTTTCAAATGCATGCAAATGCATGATCCCCGACGGAAGCGAAGGTAGGATCGATATACGGATGTCCAAGAAGGAAGCCTTGTACCGGTTGGAGGTTCGTGATGACGGGATACGGCAGGATAACCCGTCAGCCGACGCTTCCAACCCGCGTACCGGGTTGGGAACGGAGATCATCAGCGCCTTGGCGCAACAGCTGGGTGGCACTTTGGACAGGAATGATCGGGACGGCACCACGGTGGGGCTGGAGTTTCCCGCGGAATGATGACGGTCGCGGATTGGATGATCTCGGGAATGCCCCCGGAGTGATTATTGCTTCATCGCTCGTCGTAACGCCTCAACGTCCTGCGCGAATATCCTTTCATCAGGCGCCACGGACTGGCCGGCTTCTATCGTGGCCAAGGCTTCGGCATAACGACCCGCATTGAACAGGGCGGCGAAGAGGTTGTGCGTTTCCGCTACCCAATTTGCCCTGGCAGTCTTTGTCATGGCCTGAAGGCTCGCTGAATCCGGCGCGAGTGCGCTGCCTTCCTGCAAGACTGTCCACGCGTCGAACCAGGTGCCTTTCTTCCTGGCTTCGTCGGCCTTGCGCCCGTAGATGTAGGCGATGAAGTCCGCTCGATCCCCGGCGGACACGATGCCTGCCCGATCGGCCGCTTCCAGTTCGGTCATGGCTTCGTCGGGTGATAGCACGGACAGATCATCCGCGAAACGCGCGAGCCGCGCCTGGCTCATGAGGGATGGCAGGTCAGCAAGGGCGCCGTAACTCCGTTCCGCCCGCTCCATAAGGGTGATGGCGTCGGTCCAGCGACGGGCATTCAACAAAAGCGCGACCGCGTTGTGAATCCGGTCCCCGAGGTAGGTGCGCGCCTCATCGTCCGCCATGTACGCATAGGCGTCCACTGCCAGTTCGATGGCGCCTATATGGTCGCCGCCACGTTCCATCAACGTGGCGCGGTTCCAGGCGATCAATCCTATCAGGTGACGGCTACCGACCGCCCGGCGATTGCGGTAATCGGATGGAGGCACGTACGCGTATCCCGTCGTCCGGCCAAAACTGTCCATGAACTGCTTCTTGCTTCCCGGGTCATAGCCGAAGGGATTCGTCGTCTCCACGTCGACGAGGCGTCCGTCGCGTAACTTGAGCGCGGCGAATGAATGATCACGTGTAACGATCCCGAAGACATCGAGCCCCGCGGCTCGGGCGAGGATCAAGTAGACTACCGACGAGGAGACGCAATTGTAGCGGCCGTCCAGGATCGCCGCGTCGAGGGTGGATTCCGCCTCGACGTAGCGCTTGAGGAAGCGTTTATGGGCAAGCGCCAGTACGGCCTCGCCCAGCCGATAATCGTCGGACTCGTTGGCCGCAAGAAGGATTGCCTCTTCTTTCGCGGCCGACAGCGCTTCCGACGTGGCTGCCGCGCGGATTTCCCGGGTTCCAGACAGGATCAGGCCAGCCTGCGCCAAGTCCAGGTCCAAGGTATCCGCGGCGAGGAGTGCCGCAATGTCAGGCGAAGGATCGAGGCGAACCGAGGAGATTCGGTCGAGCCTTTCGAGGGCGGGCAGGGAAGTTGCCGTGACGAGCAGGAACGCAAGTATCGGCTTGATCATGCGGCGAAACGTGGACCTTGACGTTGGAGCCTCCTTGTCCATTGCAGGCTCTTGCCTGTATGATTAAAATAACTCGAAGAGGCTGGTGTTTCAAATTCAACATACATTATATTAGTAAAAAAATATATTACAGGCACTATCGTCAACGGGCGGCCTGTTTTTTACTTGGAGGAAGCATGATGGATGAATTGTTCGATCTGATCGTCGTAGGCGGCGGCGCCGCGGGACTGGGCGCGGCCCAATACGGCGCACGTGCGAATCTCCGGACCCTGGTCTTGGAAGAGATGGCTCACGGCGGGCAGGCCCTGCTGATAGACAAGCTGGAAAATTATCCCGGATTGCCGGAGTCCGTGGACGGTTATACCTGGTCCGAGACCATGCGTTCCCAGGCGGAAACCTTCGGCGCCGAGTTTCAATCATCAAGCGTCTCCTCCATCCGTAAGGAAGGCGACGCGTTCATCATCGAAACGGACGACGGCCGCCTCCACGCCAAGGCCGTCATCCTGGCCACTGGAGCCAAGCACCGACATCTGGGAGTCAAGGGAGAGGAAGAATTCTCCGGTCGCGGAGTCTCATATTGCGCCACGTGCGACGGTCCGTTCTTCAAGGGCAAGCGCATGATCGTGGTTGGCGGCGGCGACGCGGCTTGCGACGAGGCGATGTTCCTTTCGAAGTTGGCCGAGAAGATAATCATGGTTCACCGAAAGGATCGCTTCAGGGCCCAGAAAGCCCTGGCCGAGCGCATCCTCGCCAATCCCAAGATCGACGTGCGCTGGAATACCCTGGTGGACGAGATTATCGGGACAAAGGTGGTAGAGAAGGTACGGTTGCTTGAACCGGCTACCGGCAGGACGTATGAGGAAACCGCGCCCGCGGTCTTCATTTTCGTCGGTTCCATACCCCAGACAGGCGCCTTGCCAGAATCCGTGCCGAGGGACGATAGCGGATCCATCATCACCAACGACCGCATGGAGACGTCGATTCCCGGGCTTTTCGCCGTAGGCGACGTCAGGGTTACGCCGTTTCGCCAGGTGA
Organism: Spirochaetales bacterium; assembly: GCA_004525355.1. Taxonomy (GTDB): domain Bacteria; phylum Spirochaetota; class Spirochaetia; order Treponematales; family UBA12059; genus UBA5200. The sequence continues at coordinate 4,913 of SPCK01000080.1, read as the reverse complement.
TTACCGCGGTTTCCGACGGCGCGGTGGCGGCGCATTGCGCGTCGCAATATATCGACGAACTCGAAGGCAAGGCTTACCGGTAGGTCCGCGAGGGGAAGTGCTAGTGATGACAGCCAAGGCAGGAAAGTATATCGGACGCATCGCGCTGGGCGCCGCCGCATTTACGGCGGTCTTCCTGGCCGCGCTCGCGTCGGGATCCTGTGCACCGGCGCACGCCACGGCTTCCGACGCCACCGTCGCTACCGAACTGCCGGCTGACACCGGCCTGCCCCGGCTCGTCGATACTTCGTCCTTCTGGAGGATGACCGACGACGAGCGACATGCCGTCGCCCTGTTGGCCTCGATGAGCGATGTCGAGCGCTTGGGGCAACTCTTCATGCTGTCCTACGGCGGAGATGAGCCTACCGGCCTCCTGCTTTCCTGGATCCGCGAACGCGGCCTGGGCGGAGTCAAGATATTCGGCTGGAACGGCGAGGATACCAGCAGGTTGGCAAGCGCCATCTCGACCATTCAGGAAGCCGCGGAAATGGGGCCGCACGACGTGCCGCCATTCATCGCCACCGATCAAGAAGGCGGCTGGGTACGCCACGTGAAGGGCGGCACCAGCATAACGCCAGGAAATATGGCCATCGGGGCGTCCGCCTGGCCGAGCGATGCGTACCGAAGTGCGCTTTATATCGGGCGGGAATTGTCGGCCCTGGGCATTACCATGAATTTCGCGCCTACGGTCGACCTGGCCACCAGGCCGGATTCCCCGATCATCGGATCTCGCGCCTTTTCTTCCGACCCTGCGCAAACGGCCGTGCTGGCCGCCGCGTGGGCACGCGGCATGGCGGATGCGGGCGTCGCGGCAACGGCCAAGCATTTTCCCGGCCACGGGGATACCGTCCAGGATTCCCATGGCGTCCTCCCGATCATGGATGTGGATGAGGCGACGCTCTGGGATCGAGAACTCGTACCGTATCGCCTGTTGGCGGCAGAAGGCGTTCCCGGCGTCATGAGCGGCCACCTTGCCTTTCCCGCCATAACCGGCAGCAACGAGCCAGCCTCCCTTTCTTCCCGTATCATACAGGGAATATTGCGCGACAGGGTCGGGTACGATGGGCTGGTCATCACCGACGACCTGATGATGAACGGCGCCTGGAGCCCTGGCGGCCTCGCACAGACCTGCGAACGGGCCATACGGGCGGGTAACGATATACTGGAATTTTCCCGCACCCTGGGTTTGAACGACGCGGAATGGTCCAGGCTCCTCTACCTGTACCGGAGCGATCCGGGGTTCAGGGCGCGTGTGGACGAATCCGCCTTGCGGGTCATCAAGGCCAAACTCCGCTGGCTGCTTCCGCGGGGACATGACGGTATACGCCCCGTACCCGATCCGGTAGCCGACATGAGGACGCCGGAATCGCGTATGTTTTTCCAGGAACAGGCATACCGCAGCGCGACCCTGCTGGGTTCAGGGAATCTCCCCGCGCGAACAGGCGAACGCGTCCTGCTTGCGGGTCAGTTTTCCGATTTCTTCGCGGAAGGTTCCCGAATATTCACGGACGCGGAGAGCTTCCGCTTCGCCTACCTGCCCGGCGACCTGGCCTCGGAGGATGAATTGGCGATGTTCCGCTCCCGGCTCGCCCGCACGGATTCGGTCGTGCTGTGCATCGCCAATCCTGCGAGCGCCACTTTCGCGCGCGAGGCGGTCAAGGCCGGCAAGCGACTGTACGTCGTATCGGTCCTCAGTCCATTCTTCGCCGCCGAATTCGCCGCGAGCGGGCTCGTCGTTGCGGTGTATTCGTATACCGTGGAATCCTTCCGTGCAGCGTTCGCCGTGCTGGCGGGGCAGCTTCCCGGGACCGGCCGCCTGCCGTTGATGGACAAGGATTTGTGAGCGAACCCGAGCGGGGATGGCGCAAGGCCAAGCCGACCGACCTGGATGCCGTCCGATTTTTCATGTCCGAACGCGAGGCATTCGCTACGGGCTTGTCAGGCAGGATACTCGCACCAGCTGGTGGATTGAAACTCCCGACCAGACCGGGCGGCCTGTATGTTTTCCAGGGCGATCAAATCGAGGCGCTCGCAGCCTTCATGTCCACAGGCACGACATTCCCCATCGCTCCGTCGGAGGGTTCATTCGACCGTTTTCTTTCCCTGCGTCGCTTGTCCGCGTTGCGAACCTATCGTCCGGCTAGTTGCGTCGGACTGGCGGCCACGGTGGACGATCTTGAAAGCGCCTTTGCCTGGACGCCTGCCTGCAGAATCAACTACCGGGTAATGTCTCTGGATCGGGGTGATTTCAAGCCGTCCGCCAGGACCGCAGCGAGCGTTCGACGCGCCGGGCCGAAAGACCTGGACGCCTTGTACCCGCTGGCCGAGGCATACGAGAAGGAAGAGGTAATCACCGCCCTGCACCGCTTTGCGCCCGGAGTCTGCAGGGCGCAACAGGCGCGATCTCTGTGCGAACAGATTGTCTACCTTGTCGAGGCGGACGGCCGCGTCGCGGCCCGGGCGCAGACCAACGCCCGCGGATGGACCAGGGACCAGATAGGCGGAGTATTCGTTATTCCGGCATTCCGCGGCCGAGGTCTGGGGCGGCTCGCGGTGGAGACCTTGGTACGGGACCGGCTGGAAGCGGGCCGCGGCCTCTCGCTCTTCGTCAAGGAGTCGAACGACGTGGCGACCGGGCTGTATGTATCGATGGGTTTTCGGATGCAAGGATCGTATCGCGTCGACTATTTCAGATGACGGGAGACCGCCAATCGCATTTCAATCCCGTTTACGTTCTTCGGCCCAAAAGTCTCCGCTGAAGCAATAGCGCGCCTCGGCCGCGACAAAGACTTGTCCCGTCTCCGGCCATTGCACCAGGACCTCGTCGGGACCGAGCCCCACGGTCGCTTCCCGTTCGGCGAAATCCGCCGTAGAAGAGGCGGCCAAGGCGGCAGCGGCTGCAGCCAGGGCGTCCTGGCCGTTTCGCCTTGCGCGTAGGGCATGCCGCGCAATGGCAAAGACTTCGACGACCGGGGTGCTTTCACGAGCTCCGCCGGATCGCCGGCGCGATGGCAGTCCGCCATCGAACAGCCGCACCGGAACCGTCTTGCCGGCGAGGGCAACCATCAGGGCGGTAGGTGACCCGTCCACGGTCATCGACCCGAGGGCCAGCCCGAAGTTTCGCGAATCCAGAACCATGGCCTCGTAATCGCCGTCCCGCGAGCGGATCGCTATCGATTCCTCATTGGTCCTGCCCGTATCGAACAGCCAGCGGGCCGTGCACAGGGCGGCAGACGGCTCAAGAGGGCAGGGTAGGCCATTTCTACCCCAGGGCGATGCGACGAAACCCGCATCCGACCGTTCTACGACGACCAGGCCGCTTGCGGAGGCTCCGCGTACCCCGTGGCACAGCTCGTGGGCGACCGCGGCCCAGTCGGGGCCGTCGCCCGAGTCGCTGGTCCAGTCAATCAGGAGCCATGGGTCGTCTGCGACGCGGAGTTTCAGGAAGTGCAGATTCATGGTGCAAGCCTACAGCGAGCGGGCGGCGTTCGTCCATATCGTTTCAGGGTGCTTCATGGTATCATGTGCGAATGTCAGAGGCAAATCGATCCGGGAACCAGGCAAGCTGTGTTATCTGCGGTATCGACGAGGCTGGGCGCGGTCCATTGGCCGGACCCGTCTGCGCCGCGGCAGTGATTCTGCCGCCGGGGTTTCCCCTCGTTCTATTGAACGATTCCAAAGTCCTTTCGTTACGGGCGCGGCAGGCAGCCTTTGCGGCAATCGTAGGGTCGGCGGTCTGGTGCGCGGCCTGGGCCTGGCCGTCGGAGATCGACGAGCTCAATATTCTGCAGGCAACCATGCTGGCGATGAGCCGGGCGTATCAGGGACTCGGCCGGGCGGCCGATCTGGTCCTCGTGGACGGCAACAGGACGCCAGACATTCCATGTCCTGTTAAAGCCGTGGTCAGGGGTGACGCGAGCGTTCCCGAGATCATGGCGGCATCCATCGTCGCCAAGGTCAGCAGGGACAGAGCAATGGAACGCTACGATTGGCTGTACCCGGAATACGGTTACGGTCGGCACAAGGGGTATCCGACCGCGGCCCATCGCGAGGCCTGTCGACGGCTCGGCCCATCGCCGATTCAGCGGATGAGTTTCAACTACTCAAAACCGTGATGTCGCGCGTCCGGCATGTTTGTCAGCTGAGGCTTTATGAAATTGACTCAGCAGGCTGCTGACAAACCACGAAGGCGGACTGTCAGCAACCTGTCAGTCGTCTTTCTTCGATTGTGCTTTTTTTACGGTCAGGCGCTTGCCAGCGGGCTTCTTTGGGGGATTGGCCGTCTTGGCAGGCGGGGCGACCGTGTCCTTGGTTTTGCGCGGACCGGCGCGCAGGACTTTCCGGCGGGGTTGATCGCCTCTGGCGTCGGGCAGCAAAGAGAAATTACCGTTACCGGTCGGTCTGCCGTCTCCCGAGCGATGCTCGTGGCGGGCAGGCTCATGGCGGCTTCTGTCATCAATATCGTCAGGACGCTTCGGCCGTCGATGGACGGGAGGCTTGGCAGCCTGGGCCTTGTCCATGGCGTCCAGGGATTTCTCGAAAGATTTGAGGAATTCCTGCAGGTTTTCCTTGAAAACAACGATGGAGCGGCGCTCGAACGTGTCGCTGGTATCCGTCGGTTTGCTTTCAACGATAGCCAGGAAGAGGTCACCCATCCGGTTCTCTTTCACGTTGAAGAAATAGGTTCTTCCATCGCATACCATTTTGGTTGAGAACACTTCACCCCGAATGCCCATTGTCGTACCCCATTCCGGCTATTCTGCGTTGCCGATACTTCTTCGCGGATAGTACCAATTAATGCGCTATTGCGCAAGATAGTCAGCCTCGCGTACCAGGGCGGTATGGCGCTCCAGGAGCAGTGCCTCGAGGGTGGT
>SPCK01000436.1 GCA_004525355.1 Spirochaetales bacterium | reverse complement strand
GCAAGAAGCTCCACCGGCGGAATCGCCCTGCCTTCCTCCGCATCAGCCCTGAGCAGGGATGAACAGCCCAATATCCCGCCGAGAAGATTGTTCATATCATGCGCCATGCCGGCTGCGATCGTGCCGGCCACTTCGATCTTCTGGGCCAGGCGGAGCCCCTCCTCCGCGTGATCAAGTTCGGTCAGGTCGAACAGCACCAGGACCACGCTGCCATCATCCGAATTCGGAACCGGCAGGATGGAAACCGAGAAGACCCTCCGCTGCAACGTTTCCACCGTCTCGCGTGCGTATGAACGCCCGGCGCCATCCTCCCGCACACGGTGTACGTCCGGTAGATACCTGCTCAGTGCCTCTGGCAGGGCGCTATCGGTCCGATTATCCGCGGAGAAGCGTTCTCGGGCCGACGCGTTGGCCATCGTCACCCTGTCCGAGCGGTCAAGCGCAAAGATCGGGCCGGGCACCGCGTCCAGCACCGCGCTCAGGAACGCCCGATATTCGGCGAGCCGACGATTTCGCTCTGCCAAGGACCGGGACATGGCATCGGCCGCCCTGGCCATATCGCCGAATTCATCGTTCCAGTCTGTCGGAAAGCTCGAGTTCCCGCCGTCGACGGTAACCTTCGAGAATGCCTGGCTGAGCGTCTCTGCCCGCGCGCCTATCAATACCCGCCCGGTCTTTCGTGCCAGCGCTACGAACAGCGTACCAAACAGGATCAGCCCCAGGGCGATCGCCGCGGCCAGGCTACTGAGCGGGGCAAAGTACTCGTCTTCGTACAGGCCAGCGGCTATCACCCAGTTCCATGGCTCGAAATACCGCAGAAGCGTTATCTTTCGCCGGTCCGTGGTTTCTCCCGTATTGGCCCAATCATACCCGTACCGAATATACCCGTCCGACCCGTCCCCGAGCGATTGCCCCTGTCTCTGGCTGATGGCCAAGCCTACCCTCTCGCCGTGCGAATTGGTGATGGAACTCACGTCTACCATCGTCAAGGTCGGATGGAACAACTCAAATATCGACCCGGTGTATCCTGGATCGCTTCCCTTGATACTGAACACGTATCCTGAGTCGCGCATGCGCAGGATCGCACGGGACAGGTCGAAACGGATCCGCACCTGCCTGGGGCCATTGACAAGCTGGTATTGCCCGTCCAGGGACAGGCCATTGAAAACATCCATAAATGCATCGAGCAATGCCGACGGCCCGAGAGTCGCCCTGCCAGACGCGTACACGAGCCCGAATTCGCCGTCTGAGCCCACCTTCGCAAAACCTGCGAGGAACGACCTGGCTTCCCCGGCATCCTGAGCCGCGATCGTTACCTCTATCGGAGGTCCGCAGAATAGCCGCCGTATGTCGACCAGTGCCGATTCAATGCTCGCGGTGCCCGCTTCGACCTGTGCCTCGAAATATTCCACGGTCGCGAGCGCGCCTTCAAGCGCGTCCTCGATCTGCCCCATGGCTGTACGTTCAAACGAATACCGCGCGATCGCGAATGAGAAACCACCGACGAGAGTCAGGGGCACGATGACGCTCAGGCCCACGAGGAAGGTCAGCGTATGCGAGATAGTGGAAAAAAATGGACCCCTCCGCGAAATCGTGGATCGGGTGGTTCTCCCGGCCATGAGTCCAGTATAGGGCATACGATTCCCTAAATAAAGCTAGCTGCTCTATATGTATCGGTGGGGGCCTCGCTCCGCCTCGGCGGAGCGACCGCGCTCTGCACTCCAATGTCCGGCTCGCGAAACCTGGATGGAGCCCGGTCTTGTACCAAGCCCGGACCGCTACGAATTCTGGCTCGCCGGTCATTTCCGCTTCGATCGCTGGCCCGTAGCACGCAGATGACGAAAAGCCCCCATCGCCATCCTGTCCGATGGGAATCCTCTCCACTCGCCGCCGTCCTGGCGGCATCGCTCCGAGCCGCCTCAGATGGCTGGCGCGCGCTTCCTGCGCGCTTTCCCTCCCGTTGGTCGGCGCCATCTTCGGTGTCGCGCTCCGCGCGAATTCGATGGGAAGCGATTTCCGCGCCCGCTGAAAGCGGGCAACGAAACGATCCCCATCGGACGCCATAATAAAAACCGGGCCCGCCAGAAGGCGAGCCCGGTTTTAAGCGTCCGATGGGAATCCTCTCCACTCGCCGCCGTCCTGGCGGCATCGCTCCGAGCCGCCTCAGATGGCTGGCGCGCGCTTCCTGCGCGCTTTCCCTCCCGTTGGTCGGCGCCATCTTCGGTTCGATCCCCATCGGACGCCATAATAAAAACCGGGCCCGCCAGAAGGCGAGCCCGGTTTCAAGCGTCCGATGGGAATCGAACCCACGTCTCCAGCTTGGAAGGCTGGGGTAATAGCCACTATACGACGGACGCGATATATGGTGTGTCGCTGTAAGCGACACGGTTTTTAAATGTTGTCGTCGT
>SPCK01000067.1 GCA_004525355.1 Spirochaetales bacterium | reverse complement strand
GCCTTGATTGAAGACGAGGCCGGAAAGCTGAAAATCGTACCCGATAACGCGCCCGCTGCATCCAGGTAGGTCAATTGATCCGGATAGAAGAACTCGCGGGATGGGTCCTCGTAGTAAAGCGTCAATTCGGGTTGCGTACCAGGAACCGGTCTTGCCTTGGACGCCCACGATAAAGAGGAAGACAGCCTGCTCAGGCTGGCCGACGAAATCCAGGAGGGAAGCAGGGAGGCAGGGACCGACATCTGTGCGTCGATCCTGTCCACGAAAGATGAGCGCTTGCCTGGTGGAGTCACGGGCTCGTCTTGGCTGAGGAATTTGAGCCAGGCCATGTCCTCGGACCGGTTCCGGAAGTCCTGGTCGAAGTACGGGTCACCGTAAAACGGCGTGGAAAGGCTCAAGCCCAGCGGGCCGAGGGTAAGCCGCGTCACAAACTCGATCCCGAAGCGCAGCGGGAGTTCCGCGCCGAGAAAATACGAGGAATTCCATACGCTTTGGTAATCACCGGCCTCCGTGAAGGGTGTGTAGATGCCGCTCGAATAGAACACCGACCTGCTGAGGCCCAGGCCGAAGAATCCATCCACGGCCTGCAAGGCGCCCAGAGACGCTACCTTGGCCTGGGCTCCCACAAAACCGCCCAACCCCGAATAAATGTCGGCAAAGACCTTCACAAAGTCACTCGTCGTGCCTTCCTTCTTCGCGTCGGTGGTGCGGAGGAACACGCCCCGAACCTCGCGCTCGTAGCTGGCGCCGCCCTCCGTCAGGCGGAACAGGCTGATGGACTCCTCCTTGGGCGCCTTTTCACCGAGCAGGTACGTAGTCGTCTGGATAAATCGGCCGTTGCGATTGTCATAGCCAAAAACCGGGTGAAATACGATTTCCTCGCCGGGGTAGTAGAAGAACGGCAGGTACAGGACGGGCAACTCGCCGACGGACAGCGTCGCGTTGAGCATGGCCCACTCGTTGCCGCCAAGAATCCAGACCTTCGAAGCCCGTATCGAATAATGGGGCAGGTTGTCCTCACAGGAGCTTATCTCGCCATCCTTGAAAACCAGGACACCTGCCCCCTTGCTGACGATATCGTCCGCCCGGAAAATGAGCCGGTCCTTGCCCTCGCCGCGTGCGCTCTGCCCCTCCATGAACAGTCCGCTGTTGTCGTCCATGTCGAGTTCCAGGGTCTCGCCCATGAAATAATCGGTTCCGTCGGGGCGTTTCCGTTCGAAGACGACATTGCCTCGAGCCGACAGCAGGTTGGCGTCCCGGTTGAACAGAACCTCGTCCGCCTGCAGGCTTATGGTCTGACCCTCTTCGTCGTCCTTTATGAAGATGGAGACACGCCCGGTAAACAGCACGGTCGCGTCACCGCCCTCCTTGGCGCTCAGATATTCACTGCGGTCAGCGGACTCGATGACGATGGTGCGCTTGGCCGAAGCTGCTGGAGCGGGCGCTTCCACACTGTAATACGCATACAGGCGCGCCCTGAGCTCGGTCGCTGTGCCCGACTCGGATAGACCCAGCTCGCGAGCCCAGGCGACCAACGCATAGTAGTCGGAGCCTGCTATATCCAGGGCCATGGTCTTCAGGAGCAGATCCTCATCGGTGGGCAGGGTCGATCCGGCGGTTTCTCCGGAGGGGAGTTCGGTCTGAACCGAGTCCGCGGGCAGTGTCTCTTCGGTTTCGGTACCCGGACTCGTTGCGGTTCCCTGGGCAAACACGACGCCTGCCGGAATGAGGCCGATGAGGAGGATCGACAGGATACCGGCTCGTAGGCGACAAGGCATACGACGTCATGATACCCGGAAAGCAACGTGCGGTAAAGCACCGCCGATATTCAGGCTGGAAATCCTTTGTTGATTCATTTTAAAGGAACAGATGAATGTACGGATACCGCTATTGAGGCTCTTTCAAGATGCGCTATCTGCGTAGCGGTTCCTTTATATGTCAAGAACCGCGAGCAATTGCATTGCCAATTTCAAAGTAACCGATTTTTATAATTGGCGCTATTGACAATACTTCTGAAGAGTGGTGGCATAGCCACATCAAACGGCTGCTTTCAAGGTTCTTTCCTTCGCGCTTGATATGAATGGGGGATCGTTTTGGAAATTGTAGATGCACGGCTGGAAGATCTGGAGTTTCTTGAACAATTGGAGCAAGTCAGTTTTGTCAAGCATCGCCAGGCAACGAGACAATCATTGAGAAACAGTGTGTTGAGCTCCCACCAAAAGGTTTCCATTGCCGTCGAGCATGGAGAGAATTGCGGGGCAATTATCTTGATGCCTCACAAGAAACATATGCGTATCTATTCCCTGGCAGTGCTCGAATCCTGTGCCCAACAAGGCATAGGCACCAAATTGATCGACCATGCCGTAATGGTCGCCAAGGAAATGGGGATCGGGACGCTCACGCTTGAAGCTGATATGCATAATACCAAGTTGATTCATTGGTATGAGAAATACGGCTTTGAAACCATTCAGGTACTCGTGGATTTTTATGCAAAAAACGAAGATGCGTTCAGGATGGCCCTTGATTTTGAAGAGCAGGAAAATACACGCAACATTGTTGTAACTGATTTTGATACCGACTTTTTCAATGAGATCCCGGACATCACTCAAATTCGCGCCAACCAGTATATTGAAGATGGCAGTTACCAGAAGATGAGGAATATACGCATCTTCAACCTGTGCAGCAGCTTGAGCTACCAGACTGTAGGCTACTACGTTTCACTACTCGCCCTTGCGAGGAACCATGCCGTGTATCCCAATGCAACGAGCCTTCGAGACTTCAAGAATGCGGTGATCATAAAAAGCATTGGAGAGGAAGTATTCGGCCAGATTCAGGAGACACTGCAGGAAGAGCCGGTAAAGAATCTGGCGATTGAGAGCTATTTCGGCTTTTGCATAGAGAGACGTTTTTCGAATCTGGTCAAATCGCTGAACACGCTCTATGAAGCACCCTTGATTCGCTACTGTTTTGTCAAGAAGCATGTCTGGGAATTGCATAAGGTGACAACCATAGACTTGAACAACCGCCCCGATCTTGAGAAATTCAAAATACACGCCATGACCTATTTTTCACAAAAAAGATTTACCCGTGGTTCTTTGAATCGCTATAAATATGATCTGGCTATTCTGGTGGACGATCAGGAAGCGAACCCGCCATCCAATAAAATCGCCCTGGGCAAATTCAGGCTGGCCGCAGAATCCCTGGGTTTCCATGTGGAAATGATCAAGAAAAAAGACTATCTACGTATACCGGAGTTTGACGCTTTGTTTATTCGGGTAACGACCAATGTCAACGATTATACGTATGATTTTGCGCGCTATGCCTATTCTGAAGGACTCATCGTCATTGATGACCCGTGGTCAATTCTCAGGTGTTCCAACAAGCTGTATTTATTTGAAGCGCTGCAAGCAGCAGAAGTACGCATCCCAAAAACATGGCCGTTCAGTCAGAAGACCGATTACAGGGCCAAATTGAAATCCGTGCAGTATCCACTGATTCTCAAACAACCCGACAGCGCATTTTCATTGGGTGTGCACAAGGTTGCAGACGAGGCAGAATGCCTTGAGATACTGAATGAATTGTACAAAGAATCGGAAATCGTCATCGCGCAGGAATTCTTGCCTTCTTCATTCGATTGGCGGATCGGAATTCTTGATCAAAAACCTTTTTATGCCTGTAAATATTATATGGCAAAAAATCACTGGCAAATCTACAATTGGGATACCAGTAATTCTCAGGAGGCTGAAGGAGATACCGAGACGCTACCCATTGAAAAAGTACCGGCAATGGTTTTGAAGACTGCACTCAAAGCAGCCAATAAGATCGGAAGCGGCCTCTATGGCGTTGATTTGAAAGAAATCAACGGGGAAGTCTATGTAATTGAAGTCAATGACAACCCAAATCTGGATCATGGCATCGAAGATGCTGTTTTAGGCGATCAACTTTACCTTCAAGTGATGAGGTCATTCTACAATAGGCTGGAATGTGAAAGAGAAACCATACGCATTATTTCTCAATAGATATTCGAGCCGCACGGCAAAGTGTCGGGATTATTGGGCACTTTTCCGAAGCATACCCTTCAGATACTTGCCGGTCCAGGATCCTTTGACCTTGGCGACATCCTCGGGCCTGCCCTGCGCCATGATGGTACCACCGCGCGTACCGCCCTCGGGCCCCAGGTCCAGTATCCAGTCGGCCTGCTTGATGACATCCAGGTTGTGCTCGATCATCACCACCGAGTTGCCCGTATCCACCAGCTGCTGAATAGTCTCCATGAGCTGCTTGACGTCAGCGAAGTGCAGGCCCGTGGTCGGCTCGTCCATGAAGTAGAGCGTCCTGCCGGTCGCCCGCTTGGCCAGCTCGAAGGCCAGCTTGACGCGTTGGGCCTCTCCTCCCGAAAGCGTCAGGGCCGACTGCCCGAGCTTGATGTACCCAAGACCCACGGACAAGAGCGTATTCATCCGGTGCGCGATCTGCGGCACCTTGTCGAAGAAGACGGCGGCCTCTTCTATGGTCATGTCCAGGATGTCGGCTATGTTCTTGCCCTTGAAACGTACGTCCAGGGTCTCATTGTTGAATCGCTTGCCGTGACAGACATCACAGGTGATGAACACGTCGGGCAGGAATTGCATCTCGATCTTGATGGTGCCATCGCCCTGGCACTGTTCACAGCGGCCGCCCCGTACATTGAAGCTGAAGCGCCCCGGTTTGTAGCCCCTGGCCCTGGACTCGGGCAGACCCGCGAACAGGTCGCGTATCGGCGTAAACACCCCCACGTAGGTCGCCGGATTGGATCGCGGCGTGCGCCCGATGGGGCTCTGGTCGATATTGATGATTTTATCGATTGCGTCCAGGCCCTCGATATCGCTATAGTCACCCTCGCGCCAGTTGGTCCTCATCACGCGATTGGAAATGACCGGATACAGTAGGTCGGTCAACAGAGTACTCTTGCCCGATCCAGAGACGCCGGTGATGCACGTAAAGCCACCGAGTTTTATGCTTACGTCGATATTCTTGAGATTGTGCTGCCTGCACCCGTGAATGGTAATTGAGTTACCGTTGCCCGGTCGGCGATTCTGGGGAACCTCAATCGACAGGTCGCCGGCCAGGTAGCGCCCGGTCAGGCTCTTCCTGCTTTTCATTACGTCTGCCGGGGTTCCAGCAGCCACGACATGACCGCCGTGCACGCCGGCGCCCGGCCCGAGATCGACGATCCAGTCGGCTGTCCGCAGGGTCTGCTCGTCGTGCTCGACAACGATGAGGGTATTGCCCAGGTCGCGCAGGTACAGCAGCGTGTCGATAAGGCGCTGGTTATCGCGCTGGTGGAGCCCGATGGATGGCTCGTCAAGGATATACAGGACGCCGACCAGGCTTGAGCCGATCTGCGTCGCCAGCCTGATGCGCTGGGCCTCGCCGCCGGACAGCGTCCCTGCCTTGCGTTCCAGCGTCAGGTATTCAAGGCCGACGTTACGCAGGAATTTGAGACGGGCCACAATCTCCTTGAGTACCTGCTTGCTGATCTGTTTCTGGGTATCATTGAGGGGAAGCTCGTCGAAGAAGCGGATCGATTCCTCCACGGACTTGACTGTCAGGGCATGTATGTGCGTTCCGCCCAGGGTCACCGCGAGGGTTTCCGGCCGCAGGCGCCTTCCGCCGCAGGCCTCGCAGAGCTTCTCGCTCATGAATTTTTCAAGCCAATCCTTGATGCCGTCGCTGGACGTTTCCAGATAGCGGCGCTTGAGCTCCGCGAGAATGCCTGGAAAGACCGACTCATACTCGAAGTGTCCCGTGCCCTTGGCGTTGTCGTAGCGTACCCTGATGGCCTCGTCGCCGCCATGCAGGATAACCTTCATGACCTTTGCAGGCAAATTTTTGAACGGGGTGTCAAGGCTGAACCTGTAATGCCGCGCCAGCGCTTCGAAGCGGGAGCGGTACCACGCCGCGTCGGGGTTGTAGGGGATACAGCCGCCCTCGTTGAACGACAGGTCCCTGTCCGGTATCACAAGGTCGGGGTCGAACTCGAGACTTACGCCCAGGCCGGTACAGGAGGGGCAGGCGCCGTGGGGACTGTTGAAGCTGAATATGCGCGGCTCGAGCTCAGGCAGGCTGATGTTGCACTCCGGGCAGGCGCCTCGCTGGCTGAAAAACTCTTCAGTCTCCCCCTGCCCCTCGTCCTTGAGTACTATTACCAGCCCTTCCGCAATCCGAAGCGCGGTCTCCACGCCATCGGCAAGTCGACGCCGGCCGTCTTCGCTCAGCTTGATCCGGTCCACCACGATATCTATCGAGTGCTTCTTCTGCTTGTCCAGCGCGAATTCCTCGTCGAGCGAATGGGCTTCGCCATTGACCCGAGCCCGTACGAAACCCTGCTTGCGCGCATCCTCCAGGATTTTCTGGTGCTCGCCCTTCTTGCCGCGGATGACCGGCGCGAGGATCTGGAGCTTGATACCGGACTTCCAGGACATAATGGTGTCCAGTATCTGGTCGATACCCTGTTCGCGGATTTCGCGACCGCATTGGGGACAATGTGGCGTTCCGATGCGCGCGTACAGCAGGCGATAATAATCGTAAATCTCCGTTACCGTACCCACGGTGGAGCGCGGATTGCGGTGCGTGGTCTTCTGTTCTATTGAAATGGCCGGCGACAATCCCTCGATATAATCCACGTCGGGTTTCTTCATTTGCCCGAGGAACTGCCTGGCGTATGCCGAAAGGGACTCGACGTAGCGGCGCTGGCCCTCAGCGAAGATGGTATCGAAGGCCAGGGAACTCTTGCCCGATCCAGACAATCCGGAAATGACGATCAGCTTGTTCCTGGGTAGCTCAATATCGATGTTCTTGAGGTTGTGCTCCCGGGCACCTTTTATTACCAGCGTATCCATGTTGCCAATTAACATACCGCCGCCCGCTTGAAACGTGCAAGTACCTATACGGATGTTTAGTGGTTTTCGTTGCGTCGGTGCGATCATTCCAACCGGTTTGGCCTGGCGGGCACGCCGTTCCAATCCGCAAAAAAAACGTGGACCTTGACTAATCGGGATGATTCATCAAGACTCAAACCAGTCGCCAAAGCGTACATGGAGGAGAGCGATCATGTTGCCCCATGCCTTGTCATTTGGCATACTGCACGCCTATTCCACGCTATGGATGCGTTCCCGCGCCGAGGTGATCGTTGAAGGCCGTGAAAACCTGCCGCCGGCGCAGGGGGAGCACAGGGTCTACCTGCTTCTCAACCACTCCACTACCTTCGATGTTGTCGCGCTCATGCATATCGCTGCCAGGCCTTTTGTAATCATGATGGACCGCGGCGCGTTTACCTTTCCGGTCATACGGCATGTCCTGGCCGGGGCGCGTTTCGTACCGTTGGACAAGACGGACTCGAACGCCGCGTTCAGACGTTGCATCGCTGAAGTCGAGGCGGGCTGGCCACTTTTGATATCGCTGCACGAAGGCGATTCCACTCTGGGCAGCCGGGAACGCCCGCGAACCGGCGGCTTGCGGCTGGCCCGCATGACCGGGGCTACCCTCGTTCCGGTCTTCCTGTATGTCGAACCGGATAGAATACGCCACCTGCGATTCAGGGGCATCAACGGCATCGAATACCCGTACACCACATTCAGGGATACACGTTACTGGATCCGTTTCCTGCCACCCGTGGACCTTTCGTCGCTTCCTCCTGATGCCTGCTACGATGATTTGAAGAAGGCGGCCGACGTGCTGGACGCGTTGGCCGACGAAAACGAGCGGGAGTTCTGCGAACGGTTCGCTGCCGAGGAAGCATTGCGGGGTGGTAGCGTCCGTCCGAGAAGACGGGGAGGGACAGCGATTCGCGTTTCCTGGTAGTGTCAATCGGCTGGCGGCCGGCGTCCGGCCTCCGAGAATCGCCTGCATGCCAGGATGGACTCGCACATGGGCGTGCGTGGATCGTAGCCAAGCTCAGCGATAGCCCTGGCACTCGAGAACGCATGCCCCAGGCAAGCCGAGATGGCCAAACCGTAGCTGATGCCCACTCCCGGTGCCAGCGATTCAATGATCCGGGAGGCGACGGGAGCGAACCAGGCAGGCAGGACGATCGGCCGCCCGTCCCGTCGTGTTTTTCCACTCTCCCCTGCAGCAGCCAAAGCCACAAGGGACATGAATTCCGCGTAGGACAGGTTGTTCTCGTTCCTGCCCGCGAGAATGTAGCCGCGTCCCGGCCTGCCACGATCAAGTGCCGCCAGCACGCCGCGGGCAAAGTCCCCCGAGTCCATGAAGGACGTACGCCCCGGATAGGTAACGCGAAGCGTGCCATCCCAGACTGAATCGACCAGCTGGGAAATCGCGTAGTGCACGTCCCCCGGCCCCACGGCGGTTCCCGGATAGACGGTCACCCGCGCGAGGCCGCGTTCCCGTTCGTATCGGCGGCCAAGCTCGCGCGCGGCCAATTTGGCATCAAAATACGTAAGCCTGGAGGCTTCCAGGAAGTCATAATCGCCCCTCAGAGAATCGTCGACGGCGAGCAACGCCTCATCGGGCGTATGGAAAATCACGGGGTTTTCAGGACGATATGGATCCGAGGATTCCTCGTCCAGTAGTTCTCCATGCGACGCCGTGCCCAGGGCGTTGATGCTCGAAGCGTCCACGAACCGGACGATCCCGTTGGCAAGCGCCGCCTCGTACACGTTTCGCGAACCATGCACGTTCACGTCCCATACCCATCGTCGCCGCG
>SPCK01000123.1 GCA_004525355.1 Spirochaetales bacterium | reverse complement strand
GGAACCCCTGCCAAGGAGAGCTACGGCTTTGGCGCGGACCTGGATTTCAGCTTCGGCAAGAGCGTCCGGGTGTATTTCCCGGACCGCAACCTGCCCCTCTTGTATGGACAGACCGATCCTTCCAGCAAGCTTGCCTTGGCATATTCCGGCTCGACCGGGGACTTCTCCCTCAAGGGCAAGGCTCAGCTGCGCGGGGGCAATGTCTTCTACATCCAGCGGAACTTTTATCTGAAAACGGCTTCAATAGACTTCAATGAAAACGCGGAGTCCTTTGACCCCCTGATGAGCCTGGAGGCCGAAACGCGCAGCCGGAATGAGGACGGCCCGGTACTCATCATCCTTCGCGCGGACGGGAGCCGATTGTCCAATCTTACCTTCAGGCTGGAATCTGTTCCTGGCATGAGTGAATCCGATATCGTTCGACTGCTGGGGCGGGATCTCCTGGGCGTTACGGAAAGCGGGCAACCCGATCTGGCCAAGGCCATCGTGGAGAACAGCGACCTGTTCCCACAGCTGAACGTCATCTCGATTTTCGAGCGCAATATCCAGGACCTGCTGGGGCTGGATCTTTTCTTCGTGCGTACGCAGGTCATACAGCGCTGGCTGTACGATATTTCTGGCTTGGCCAGTACTCCAACCGGCCCCAGCCTGGCGGATTATCTGGACAATACCGCCGTGACCGCTGGCAAATATCTGGGCGACGGTCTGTACCTTCAGTTTCTTTTCAGGCTGCAGGAAGGTGTGCTTGCCTCCGATCCCTCTTTGAGGTTAGACTCGGAAGTCAGTTTGGAGTGGCAGACACCGCATTTTTTATTCAATTGGAGCTTCAAACCGGAAAATCTGGATACGTTGTTTGTAACCGATCATACGTTTTCTCTTTTCTGGAGAATCCCCCTTAAATGAGGAAGGCAATCAGTATGAGACGCTTTGCAGCCCTGGCCCTGGTCCTCGCGTTCGCGACAGCAGCAGTCCTGGCCCAACCGGCCGATGACTGGTACATGGGCAAGAAAATCAAGGATATTCGTTTCGAAGGTCTGGTAATAGTCGCCCAAAGCGATCTCGATACCACGCTCAAGGAATACAAGGGTAAGACATTTACCGAGGAACTCTGGATGGCGCTCCTGTCCCGGGTCTATGCCCTGGATTATTTCGACGAGATAGCGCCCGAGGCTGTCCCGGCGGATTCGTCGTATTCCACGGTCATCGTCATGTTCAAGGTCAAGGAGAAACCGGCCGTCGTCTCGGTCACGGTGGAGGGCAACAGCGGCCTGCGCGATTCGGAGCTGCTTGACGCCGCCGCCGTCAAGACCAAGACGATCTTCAACCAGTCGCGCCTTCGCCTGGATGAAATCGCCATCCGCCAGCTCTACCAGAAGAAGGGCTACCTCGATATCGTGGTCTCCTCGTCCTTTGCCTCGAGGGCGGACGGTAGCGTTGACGTCACCTACACGGTGGACGAGGGCTTCCAGAATATCATCGATAAGATCCAGTTCGAGGGCGTTTCCTCCTTTTCGCCCAATGCACTCAAGGGTGAGTTGACCGTAAAGGAAAAAGCGCTCTTCCAGTCCGGCGAATTCAGTGAATCGAAACTTGAAGAAGGCATCTTCAAGCTTGAGCTGTACTACAAGAAACGTGGATTCGTGGATGCCAAGGTCGTGAACGTGGTTCGTGAGGCAAGCGAAGTTGCAGGCAAGAAAAGGATGCTTTCACTGACGTTTGTTGTGGCCGAAGGCTCAAAGTACCTGTATGACGGCATGAGTTTCGCGGGCAATACCATTTTCCCGTCCGACCAGCTCGAGCGGCTCGTACGCCAGAAGCCAGGGGCCGTCCTCAATTATCAGCGCCTTGTGGAAGATCAGGGGCGCGCGACCGACCTGTACTTCGATAACGGATACATCTTCAACGGATTCGACCTTACGGAGACCCGGGATGAAGAGCGGGGCGCTATCGCCTATACGCTGACCATTACGGAACGCAATCAGGCCTTGATCGAGCGCATCGAATTCAGGGGTAACATCAAGACAAAGGACAATGTGCTCAGGCGAGAGATTCCCATCAAGGACGGCGATATATTTTCCAAGGCCAAGATCATGGAAGGTCTGCGGAACCTGTACAATCTACAGTATTTCTCCGCCCTGACGCCGGAATACGAGCAGGGTAGCGTCGAACCGTATGTCGTCCTGACCATCAACGTCGAGGAACAGAGTACCGCTGATATCCAGTTTGGCCTGTCCTATGTGCCGAGCACGAACGCGGACACGTTCCCCCTCGTCGGCCTGGTCAAGTGGAACGACCGCAATTTCATCGGCAAAGGGCAGACCCTGTCGGTGGGCGTCAACATCTCTCCGGACACGCAGGACATTACCCTCGGATTCAAAGAAAACTGGCTGATGGGCCAGCGCTGGTCCGGCGGCGTCGATTTCTCGTTCAAGCATTCCGGCCTTGCGGCGGCCACCGACAATGATTTCAACGGGGTTCCCGATCCGTACGCCACCTACGAGGACTATGTCGCCAGCGGCAAGTACGTTCCGACAGACCTGATGATGAATTACGACACGTGGGCCTTCAGCCTTGGCCTGTCCTCCGGCTATACGTTCAAGCTCGGCTTTGCCGATTTTGGGCTCGGCGGCGGTTACATTTTCGGCCTGAGCGACAAAACCTACGACGAGACCATCAGCCACCCCTACGATTCCACCATTTCCGAGAACCTCAATCGCTGGCTGCCTTCCAACACCCTGTATGCCAGGATGTTCCTGAACGGCCTGGACCTTTGGTACGATCCTTCAAACGGATACTACGCCAGCCAGCGCATCGGATTGACGGGTTTCCTGCCAAGCGAGCTGTCGCGTTTCATTCGATCCGACACCAAGGCGGAAGGCTACCTGACCCTTTTGGACGCCAATCTCTTCGAAACCGTGCCGCTCAAGGCGGTACTCGGAGCGCACAGCGGTTTCACTGCGCTCCTTCCCTGGTTCGGTGACAACGACGTGGCTGCGTCCTCCTCAGAGATGCTCAGGATCGACGGCACGTTCGTCGGGCGGGGCTGGGGGCAGCAATTGTCCTCCATAACCGGCATAGGGTTGTGGGAAAGCTGGATGGAGCTGCGAGTACCGGTCGTCACGGGCGTACTCTCATTCGACACCTTCCTGGACGCCGCGGCATTGCTGACTCCATCCGGGCTCCTGGACATTCGCGGGCTGGTCGAGGGCGAATCCTCGACAGCCGCCGATACCGACTGGAGCGACCTGGGCGCGGGCAACTTCGCCTTCAGCTTCGGCATGGGCCTGCGGTTCGCCATCCCGCAATTTCCGTTCAGGCTGTACTTCGCCAAGCGTTTCTACGCGGGCTCCGATGGCTTGAGCTGGGCCGATGATGCCGGAGGATGGGATTTTGTCCTGAGCATCACCCAGCCTCTGTACTGAACACCGACCTCGGGTATTGCACACTTGCCCGGCTGCTTGCGCGGCCGGGATCACGGAGGAACCGCATGAAAAAGCTCGTTATTATGGGAGTCATGCTCCTGATGCTGGCAGGCATGGTCTTCGGCCAGCAGATAACCCGAGTCGGCGTAATTGACCTGCAAAAGGTCTACATGACCTACTACAAGGATTCCCAGGCAGTTCGCGCCTTTGAGGAAGAGAAGCAGAGGGCCCAGGACGAGATCAAGCGGCTGGGAGATGAAATAAGGGTATTGCAGGCCCGCCGCCTTGAACTGCAGACCGCCGGGAATACCGACAGTCTGAAGGCGCTTGACGAGACCCTGTACAAGAAAGCGCAGTTCCTGCAGGATTATATAAAGGTCAAGCAGGCCGAGCTTGACGAGAAGGCCAAGGCGCTTTCCCAGACAGATACCTTCGCCCAGCTTCTGTACCGGACTGTCCAGTCCATAGCGGAACTGGAAGGGTTTTCCTTGGTACTGTCATCGCGAAACGCAAATGACGTGGTCACTTCGATCATCTGGTTCAGTCCCATGATCGACATAAGCGATAAAGTGATTCAGGCTTTGGTTGGAACCAACAGGTAATCAGGCCTTTACGTTGATGAGAAGGAGAGGCGTCCGGGGGCATTGTGCCACGGGCGCCTTTTACGTCTCGTCGGTATCAGCTTCCTGCTTGTCCAGTTGCTGTGACAAGACGGACCGGAGCGCGGAAAAGCGTTTTTCGTTTTCTTCGGATAATTCAATCAAGTCGTCATGTGCTCCCAGGATGAATCCGGCGTCTACAGGCCTGCCGGTCCCGATGCGTTCCATATGGTCCGGGAAGCCGGGCATCTCGTCGCTCATTTCAACCAAACGCGACATTCCAATGGTGCGGAGCAGTTTCATGCAAGTCTCGTTCGCCTTGATAATGGTGATTGGTCGTTCTGAAAAGCGCAGAAATCGCTTGTTGAAGCCGACGAGCAATCCCATGAAGGTTGAATCCATGTATTCACAGTCCGACAAGTCAACATAGACGCTCTCGATCGCAGGCTGGCTTTCCAATCGATCGAATACGCGGGCTTTGAGATCAGCACATGAATTTGCCGTCACATGCCCGGTGGAGCGAACGTAAATTCTGTTGTCCTGCTCCGCCAGATACAGTGCTTCTTCCAAGAGAACCTCCATGGCTTTGATTGAATCGTAATCCAACTTACCCTATAATGCAACCGCCATGCCCGAACAGATCCCCCTGCTCGAACAATACGAGCGCATCAAGTCAGGCCATCGAGATGAAATCCTCTTTTTCCGCCTGGGTGATTTCTACGAGATGTTCTACCAGGACGCGCTGGAGGCAAGCTCCCTGCTCAACCTGACGCTGACACACAGGCAGGATGCGCCAATGTGCGGCATTCCCCATCATGCAGCCAGGAGTTATATCGGCAGGCTGCTCCGGGCAGGCAGGAAGATAGCCATCTGCGAGCAGCTCGCCCCAGCAGGCAAGGGCAAGGGGATAATCGAGCGGGCCGTCGTCGAGGTCATAACGCCCGGCTCTGCAATGGATGAGGAATTCCTGGACTCACGGGCCAATAACTACCTGGCCGCCTTCGGCCTGTTCGGCGACCGCTATGCGCTTTCCTGGGCCGACGCGTCGACCGGAGAATTCAGGGCCTGCTCCTTTCCGTCAAGCGACGCCGAGCGCCTCCGCAGAGACCTGTACCGCCTCTCTCCCCGCGAACTGATTCTCCGGCAGTCGGTCCTGGATGTTCCGTTCGTGGCCCGCATGCTGGCTGAGAATCCGGGGCCGGTGGTCAACCGCGTACCGGATTGGGTATTTGCAGTAGAGCAGGGAGGCAACCGGCTCAGGGAGCACTTCGGGACCGTTTCGATGAAGGGATTCGGTTTCGATGATGACGACCCGGCCCTTGCGGCCGCGGGAGCCGTTCTGGAGTACCTGGGCGAATCGACCGGGACACGTCTGTCCCAGTTCGCCCTTCTCGTTGCCGCGAACGACAGCGAGCACGTGGCCATAGACGAATCGAGCCAGAAGAACCTGGAAATCGACCGAAACCTGCGTGACGGGACCGGGGCCTTTACCCTCCTGGATGCCCTGGACTACACGCGCAGCGCCATGGGCGCGCGGGCGCTCAGGCGGCGCTTTCTGCAACCCTTGGTATCGGTTCAGTCAATCGAACGTCGCCTTGACGCTGTCGAGGCGCTCCATCGCGACCAGCGCGCCCTGGAGCGGACCAGGCGCCTGCTCGCCTCCTGCCTCGACCTGGAGCGACTCGCGGCGCGGCTCTCGATGGAGCGGGCCAACGCCAGGGATATCCTGGGAGCCGCCGATACGCTCACGGCCGCCCTGGCCCTGGATGATGGCCTCCCGACTGAGGGCAAGGCTGGCTTGGCCATATTCGGTATCGGCGAAGCCAGGGAAAGGGCTGGCGCCTTCATCGAGCAAGCGCGTACTGCAATCGCCCCGGAACCATCTGCGGCGCTTGACGAAGGTGGCCTGATACGTGATGGCTGGAACGCGGAACTGGATACGCTGCGGGCCCTCAAGGCCAATACGCACCAGATGCTGGAGCGTTACTTGGAGGAAGAACGGGCCGCGACAGGCTTGGCCGGGCTCAAGGTCAAGTACAACAGGATACTCGGTTATTACCTGGAGCTGTCCAGGAACGCGGCCCAGGGAGCTCCCGCGCATTTTATCAGGAGGCAGAGCCTTTCCAATGGCGAGCGCTACACCACGGAGCGGTTGTCCGCCCTCGAGTCCGACATCAACGGCGCCTCCGAGCGCATCATCGATCTTGAATACCGGTTGTTCGTCGAATTGCGATCGCGATTCCGGAAAGACGCTGAATTCCTGCAGTCGATAGCAGGAGCCATCGCCGAACTCGATTGTGCCGCTTGTCTTGCCTGGGCGGCGACGACACGGGGATATGTCCGGCCGGTCGTCGACGATTCCGGGCTATTGGACGTGCGCGGCGGCCGGCATCCCGTGGTGGAGGCCCACCTCCCCGCCGGGGATTTCGTCCCCAATGATCTCTGCCTGGATACCATGGCGACGAGCTTCGCCTTGATAACAGGCCCGAACATGGCCGGGAAATCGACCTTCCTCCGGCAGAACGCCCTGATCGTCCTCATGGCGCAGGCAGGATCCTTCGTTCCCGCTGTTTCCGCCCGGATCGGAGT
>SPCK01000235.1 GCA_004525355.1 Spirochaetales bacterium | reverse complement strand
GGGCGGCTTCATGCAGCCGCAGGGTCACGTCCAGGTGCTCGGCCATTGCATCGACGAGGGGCACAGTCCACAAGAGGCCCTGGACGCGCCGCGCTTCCAGTGGATCAAGGAGGGGACCGTGCTCGTCGAGCCGGACATGGATCCTGTCACGGCAGCCGCCCTTCGCGAGCGGGGGCACGACATCGTGACGTGCGACGATCCGGGCACGTTTGGACGCGGTCAGATCATCTGGCGGAGCGAAGACGGCACCCTGTGCGGCGCGACCGAGAAACGTACTGACGGCTGCGTGGCAGCGTTCTAAAAGACGGTCAAGAACTTGTCTGGCAGCATCGACCCCGATCGACCGCGGTAATTACCCGAGACCGCGTTGGGTATTGCGCTGCCTCCAGCGCCTCGATATTATCCGCTCATGAAAAATGACCCGATTCCGACAGCGCCCGCCAAGGCGCCACTGATAACGCCACTCTTGCGGCTCTTCCTCCTTGCGATGATCCTGGCTAATATCGGCGGGCAGATGTTCTATCCGCTTCTGCCCCTGTACTTGAGGGAACTCAATGCCGGGGTATCCGAAATCGGGTTGTTCTTCACGCTGTCCATGATCGTGCCCCTAGCGCTGCAGATCGCCGGCGGCTGGATCAGCGACCGCATCGGCCGGCTCAGATCCATAGCCATCGGCTCCATCGGTGGCGCGCTGGGCTGGGTCGGTATCATCCTGGCGCCCAGCTGGGGATGGCTCCTCGTCGGGCAGGCGATCGGATCGATCGCGTTCGCCTTCGTCGCCCCGAGTTTCGACGCGTTCATCGCCGAGCAATCCGACGAGAAGAACCGGGCGAAGGTGTTCGGGGTCAGCCAGACCATCTACCAAGTCGTCGCAGTGGTCGGACCGCTGGCCGGAGGCTTCGCAGTCAAGGTGCTCGGCTGGAAGGGCCTCATCCTGACGGCCGCCGGGCTGTATTTCGCGGCCACGGCTATCCGGCTCTCGATGGCCAGGTCGAATGGCCCCTCCGCGCCATCCTCGGGCCCGATGTCCATCAAGGATTTCGGCGTATCCTTCAAGACAATGATCGGCCTCGCGCTCTCCGGGGGGCTGATCACGTGGCTGCTCATCTCTGACGGCGTGCGCGATATCGCGATGGGCCTGTCGGGAAACCTGCTCCCGATATTCCTCCAGGAGGAACGGGGCGTCGATATCGCTGCAATCGGGCTCCTGAACGCGTTGTTCGGAGGAGCGAGTATGTTGGTCATGATACCGGCCGGGCACCTCGCCGACCGTCACGGGGAGCGCTTCGTGATAGCCGCGGGCTACCTGACCGCGTTCGCGTCCTTCGCGTTGCTGCTGCTCGTCCCTACCACGTGGGCAGCGGGCGCAAGCTTCATCGTTTTTGGGGCGGCAGTCGGCATGCTCTCTCCGGCCTATCAGAGCCTCATCTCCAAGTCGGTCCCGGAATCCCTGCGCGGCATCGCTTTTGGGTTCCTGTCGACGAGCAACGGCTTCGTCGCCCTCCCGGCCCCGTGGATCGGCGCCATGCTCTGGAAGGGCGTCGCGCCAATCGCGCCATTCTGGATCACCGCAGCCGCGATGCTGCTGATCGTGCCGCCGGTGCTGGCCAAGTTCAAGTTGGAAAAAATCGAGACGAAGGCTTTTGAAGCAGGCTGAATGTGGCAGAGCCAGTTATATGTTGACAAGGGTTTCTGTCGCCCATAGGATCATCGCAGCACAAGACTCGGCTCAATGCCCGTAAAGAGGATACATGGCTACTGAATATATTATGGAAAACGATGAAGAGAGTCAGCGCCTCGAAATCAAGACGAAGATCTCCGTAGTGGAAGATTTTGCGAGGCGGGCGGGCCTGGCGCCTGGAATGCGAGTCGTAGATGTCGGTTGCGGTCCCGGCCTGACGACCTCCGCGCTCTCCACCATGGTCGGAGAGTCAGGATCGGCCGTGGGTATCGATATTTCAGAGATGCGTATTGCCAAGGCCCGTGAACATCATGAGGATGAGCGGACGAGTTTCTTTGTCCGCGATTTTCTCAAACCGATCGATGATATCGGCAACTTCGATTTTGCATGGATGCGTTTTGCTCTCGAGTATTTCAGAGAACAGTGTTTTGATATCGCCCGTAACATTTCTTCCATGATCAATGAAGGCGGGATACTCTGTCTGATAGACCTCGATTACAATTGCCTCAGCCACTATGGCATGAGCCCGAGGCTGGAGGCGGCTTTCTCATCGGCGGTGCACCAGCTTGAGGTCAAGGCCAATTTCGATCCGTATGCCGGGCGCAAGCTGTACTCCCACCTCTACCGGCTTGGCTACGAGGATATCCAGATCGAGATAAGCGCCCATCACCTTATCTACGGCAGCCTTGGCGAGGCCGACCGATACAACTGGGGAAAGAAGATAGAAGTCCTATCACGCAAGTTTAATATCGATCTGCCAGGCTACACGGGCCTTGATGAATTCTATGAGGATTTCATGAATTTCTTCCATGATCCGGGGCGCTTCACCTATACGCCGGTAATCGCCGCCTGGGGTCGCAAGGGGAAAGAACCCCGATAGGATAGCCGCCAATCAACGATTCGTGCCCTTGCATCGATTCTTTCAGACTGAGACGGGGCTGTGAACCCTCCCCTCGCGCAGAGACTTGAGCAGCGCATCCACAGCCGTAACATCCAAATGATGACCGCACTCGCTTTTGAGCATCGTTATCGCGGTCTCCAAAGGCTGTGGTTCGTGGTAATGCCTTTTTGCGCTTATGGCCTCGAAGAAATCGGCCACGGCAAGTATCCTGGCTCCCAAGGGTATCTCCTCGCCCTTGAGCCCCCTGGGGTAGCCGCTTCCATCGAGCTTTTCGTGGTGGGAGCCGGCTATCAAAGGCACCTGCTGGTACGCTCCGGTAAAGTTGATGCGGCTGAGGATGTTCTGGGTCTTCACGACATGAGTCTTTATTTCCTCCCGCTCCTTGCCCGAGAGAGGTCCATTTTTTTTCAGTATTGAATCCTTGATGCCTATCTTTCCGTAGTCATGGAGCTGGGCGGCTACCCGTATCACATCCGTGATCTCGGGAGACAGGTTCATCTCCTGGCATATAGCTACGGCGAATTCAGTCACGCGCTCTGAGTGATTTGCAGTAAAGGTGTCACGGGCATCGATGCTGGCGGCCAGGGTCCTGAGGATCGACCTGAACTGCCGATCCTGCTCTTCTATGGAAAGAGCGCTTTTGAGCGTAATTCCGATCTCGGGGGCTATACCCATGAGTACATTGATGTCGCGCTCCAGCAGGGGGCGTTTGCTTTGAAGATTGTCCACCGCCAGCACGCCGAGGCATTGATCCTCGAACAGTATCGGGCAGCAGATAAAGGACTTGGACCCCAATTTCCTGAGCAACTCGAGGCTGTGGGGCGAAATCTCGTCTTCGATGGCCGAGACATCGTTGATGAGAAAGGGTTTTTGTTCCCTGTAGCAAACGGCGAATACTCCCCTCGACTCCGGTTTATACAGGCTGAAGCGAGCACCACGAATTTCCCTGGACACTTTTTCCGTATAGCCAAAGCCTGCCCGAAATTTCAATAGTCGTTTTTCATCGTCGGCCAGGAGTATGATGCCTCGATCATAGTCACAGCGTTCATTCAGGATATCCATGACTTGCGCAAGCATGACATCGATATCTTTGGCAACGCTCAGGACATGACCTATTTCTTTTCCCATGAGCGCGTTGTTGTAGATGCGGTCGAAGTCCTCAAAACCCCTCTCAGTCGTGGATCGAAGATTGTCGATCACCGAATCCAGTTCCTTCTTCAGGAAGCGCTCCTTCATGAGAGACAGCATCAGCAGGATACTGATTGTGAAAACAACACCGCCGAGCAGTACTGTTCCATCCACGAATATACTGGCGACCGCAAGAACCAGGCATGACGCCAACGCGAAGACGAGGCGCACCATCCTCAACACGGCAGCCTTCGACTCGCTCCAGGAAATCCGGTACTTGCAGACCTTACCACCCTTGAATACGCATTCGGGATGCTCTATTCGTGATTTACGGCCGTTGAAACCGGTGATGATCGCTTCGAAATATCCTATCCTGTTTTCACATTGATACGGTTTCTCCTGAACGCCCTCCATCGGCGTCACGATTAGTTCGATTTCATTATTGCTGATCCTGCGCGACTCAAAACGTGTCGACCGGGTGAGACTTCCAGCCAACTTGCTGATCACATCGAATGCTTTCGCAGGTCCGGCCAGTCCAAGTACATAACGGGAAATCCACCCCATCCCCCCCTCGGGAGAAGCGCTGTAACGTCCGGCCTCGCGGGATATATTCTCTGCCCTCGTTATCGC
>SPCK01000100.1 GCA_004525355.1 Spirochaetales bacterium | reverse complement strand
GCACGGTAAGGTCATATTGCGTCTGCATGGTGTCGAAGCTGAACAGGGGAAAATCCTTGGCAAAGTCCGGTTTCCAGACGAACGTCCGCGATGCCAATTCAGGCGCGTCCTTTGTGAATTTTTCCAGGCTCTCGGTCATTTTCCTGTTCGTGATGGAATCGAAATTGACCCCGAGCCGATCAAATACCCCATGGTCATTTATTCCGAATCGCTTCAGCTCCTCGCTGATCTCCGGAACGCCTCCGTTGTTCCTGCTGACGATATACACCCGTTCAACGCCGACGCCCCTGTACGCCTCGAACTCGAGCAGCGCCCGGTAGGGAACGTTGTCTTCGCTGAACCCTCCATCGACGTATCCGACATCGGGGATCGTGGTCGCTCGCTGTATCCTGGCAATCGGGAAAACCAAGGGAAAGGCGGATGAAGCCATCAGGATGTCTACCAGGTCCAGTGTCGTATCGGTTTCGGCGTTGATACGCCTGCTGCTCATGCGATACGCGGTTTTTTCAAACCCGAGATCCTTCATCCGGGTAATGGATAGTGCTGTCGTTATCGGCAGGTCACCGATATGCTCATATCCCAGCAAATCAACCGCAACATGCCGGAACAGCGCCCGGGCCGGCTCCGTGTTTACCGGCAATACCGCTCCATTCTGTATGAAAATGTCTGAGTCCTTCAACCGGAACAATATCTTCCTATAATCTTCCCAGGCTATCTTCCCGCTGAGCACGCCATTGAGCGCGACAGCGTTCAAGGCACCTGAACTGACGCCCGCGATGAATACGACATCCTTTAGGAGCTTTCTTGCGTCAAGTTCTTCAAGCAATGCCGCCTCCTGGGAGATTCGCGCCGCTGCGCCGGTAATCAGGATGGCGACACCCTGTCTGGTATCTTGACTGCCGGATACTGATTGTTCTCCGCTATCCCTGTTCGCACAGGAGCCAGACAACAGATACAAGCCAACAAAAACCGTGATCACCCCGTTATTTTTCATTTCAAGCTCCTCCTCACACGGCATGGATAGTATCCATTGATTCGGACCTGCCCGTCGGAATGGCGGATCGATTTTCCCAAGAGTTTCCGACAACAGCACATTGAAATGATAAAAACCTGAAGAAAATCAAGAAATTCAGTTTTTTAGAGGTCCTTCTTCACTTTCTACCCGTCTCGGCCCTCCGCGACGTAGAGCCGGCACCCGGGAATAACATTTCGAACGTTTGTACAGCGCCAAATTCATGGCTTTTTTGATGGCCAGGACCAATCATTTTTCTGCGCACTCATCCGATCCACAGTATAATGGGGGCCTGATCGCGGGACAACAAGCGATCCAACCATTCACACCAAGGGGACGCAGATGGCCGATCCAAAATCCGAACAGAAGAAAAAACTGGCTCTCCCTGATCTTTTCAAGAAGGCGTCGCACGGCGAGGCAATCTCCTGGCTAACCTGCTACGATTATCCGACCGCCTACCTTCAAGAACAGGCAGGCATCGACATGATCCTCGTCGGCGACAGCTTGGGCATGACCATCCTCGGCTACGACGGCACGCTACCGGTCACGATGGACGATATGATACCGCACGCGGCCGCCGTCCGCCGCGGAGCTCCCAACACCTTCATCATTGGCGATATGCCCTACATGACCTACCAACCGAGCGTCGAGACTGCCATCCGCAACGCCGGGCGGTTCATGGCCGAGGCGGGCTGCGACGCCATCAAGCTCGAGGGCGGCGGCGAGATGGCTGACCGCATCCACGGGATCGTCTCGGCAGGGATCCCCGCCGTAGGGCATTTGGGCCTGACTCCGCAGTCGGCCAGCATGCTTGGCGGGTTCCGTGTGCAGGGCAAGAGCGCCGCCATGGCCAAGAAAATCGTGGATGACGCGAAACTCCTGGAAAAAGCAGGCGCCTTCATGATCCTCCTCGAGATGGTTCCCGACCGCGTATGCAAGCTCATCACCGAACGCTCCAAGGACTGCCTCATCATGAGCCTCGGCTCCGGTCCCAGCGCCCATGGGCAGCTCCTGATCTTTCATGACATGTTCGGTCTCTATCCCAAATTCAAACCCAAGATGGCCAAGGTCTACGGCAACGCGGGCGAAGTCATCCTCAATGGCCTCCAAAGCTACGTACGCGAAGTGGGATCCAAGGCCTTCCCTCAGCCGGAGAATTACTTCTCCATGAAGGATGACGAATACAACGAGCTCCTACAGACGCTCGGCTGATCGAAGAAAGGAAAACAAATGTACGATAAACTCCGCGAAAGCTTGAAGATTCCCCAGTCCCGTCTGGACGCGATCAATGCCGTCCTCATGAACCCGGATAGCAGGGCAGTCAATGATTTCCTGAAAGTGGTTGCGAAGTACGGCACACCCGAGGAGATCAACCGCAAAGCGGCCGAGGCGGGCAAAGCCGCGAACCTGCTGGCCCGCGTGAAAGCCGCGAAGCCTGAATACCTGGACGACTTGAACTGGCTTCGTGAGCAGCGCGATAAGGGCGCATTCGTGAAAGTAGCCGACTACCGGAAAGGCGTGCTCGGCGCGAAAGCCGACTCGACCGTCTTCGCGGATGGCTCGGCCGTTACGCTCGAGGTCAGCGCATTGCAGTATTTTCCGTGGCTGATCGCCGCCGCCAAACGCGCCATCAAGGACAAGACCCTGATGCCCGGGCGATGGATCAAGGTACGTAACATGAAGGAACAGGAAGCCGACGGCGACCTGGCGGCCATCGCAGCCGGCATGGACATCATCGGCGCTTCCTACGTGGAAACCCTCGACACCAAGGGAACCGACGGTTCCAACATCCATCTCGGGGGGCCGGCGACGATCACGGGCTATTTCGGCGGCATCGGCGAACCCAACCATTACCCGCTCAAGTGGGTCGATGAGTTCCTCTATTACTATACGAACTACGGCGTAAAGCAGGTCCTCGTCATCA
This sequence comes from Spirochaetales bacterium, assembly GCA_004525355.1. Classification (GTDB taxonomy): domain Bacteria; phylum Spirochaetota; class Spirochaetia; order Treponematales; family UBA12059; genus UBA5200. The sequence continues at coordinate 4,373 of SPCK01000100.1, read as the reverse complement.
ATCCCGGCACCGTACTTGTGAGCTACATGCTGTACAAGCTCGGTATAGACATTGAATTCAAGATCTCCGTTTTCATGGGCAACGACAATCCCTACGCCGGGCTCTGGACGATAATGGCGGCGAAGCTCTTCTCGCGCGACGACGGATCAACACCGCTGATAGGTTTCAACTGGTCCAATTCCATCAACAACGAGACGATGGAGATCAGTGCGCAATTCCGCAAGGATTTCGGCTTTGAGCACAACATCCGCTTCGAGCATCATATCACCGAGACCTTCAAGAGCATCGTTCTCCAGCCATACAACAGGCGCGACGAACTGGTACAAGTTGCCAGGAGCGTAGCCAACATTTCCGCCAAGCACGAGGGCGGGGATCCTGAAATTGACGGCGCCAGGCCCCATCCCTCGGATATCCTCGACTATTTCCGCGAAAAGGCGGAAGTCATATCGTCGGGTGAATGGGACGCCATGCAGACCAATTTCCTGGATAAATTCGACGCATGCAATCGGACGGCGAAAGCCCTCACTGAAAACGGCCTCTCTTTCGTGGCCGCGGCCAATCTTCATAAATAATATACCTCGCGTGGAATAGGAGGCTAGCCTGCCGTGGAGCAGGCTGGCTTGCCGGCCGACCGTACCCCGCAAGGCCTTTGCCGTAAACAGGTTCCGGATATACTACTGTCACAGTCGCATTCCCGCTTTTTCAAGGACGTATTATTTGCTTGTTGCTTCCACCAGGAATGTGCGCTCCACTAGAATACTGCCCCATTCACCCTTGACCACGATCCGATACTTGCCCGGTTTCTCGAAGCGGTATGCTGGCAGTCCGAACGACGCGCCTGAGGCCAGGCGCACCTTCTGCTTGTACAGCTCACTCAGAGCGAACGTTTTTGCGTCGATCACGTAATACTGCACAATGAAATCACCGCTCTTCCCGGTATCGTTGGTAAGCGTGAAAGCAAGGCTTGTCCCCAGGACGGATGGTATGGGGTCCTCAATGGCCATCCGCATGACCGGTATGCCAATGCCTATGTCGGCGATGATCTCGTCCCTGGAAGCCGTCGCCGTCGAGCCAGGCGGTGTCGGGCTCGACATACCGGTGCCTGTGTCCGACGAGCCGGCGGCTGTGGTCGGCACTGTCGGGGCGGGCGCGGAAACCGCGGGATTCAGGAAGGATCTGACGGCAATCAGCCTGGGCGACCAATACCGGTCGGGCAGATCAGAGACGATTACGCCGGTTTTCGGGCCTTCCGATACCGCGTGTATGAGTTTGCCGTCCCCGGCGTACAGTGCGACGTGGCTGGCGGTCCCGCCGACCGTATCGAACACGAACACGTCACCCGGCCTGGCGTTCTTGACGTCCACCGCCCTGCCGGCTGCCATGTACGATCGCGCGCTCCGTGGCAGTTCGAGTCCCGCGGCCTTCCGGTAGACGTAGCGCACGAATCCCGAGCAGTCGAAGGCAGCGGGTGATTCGGCGCCGTACTTGTACGGAACGCCCCTGAAGCCGAGGGCTATCGACAGAATCCGCTCGCGCGTCTGCGTATCCGAATCCTGCCCGTAGACCGTCGAACAAGCGGCGAGCAGGAGCAGGAATACTGTCGCAATCCTGTCATTCGCGGTATTGGGAGAAATGCGAAATCCTTTGTTACCGTTCCGATAATTCATGGCCCCGTGTCTCCATACTATCCAGTCGGCGTCCTTGCCGGCGTGGACGGATAACGATTGCTACCCTTGAGTATACATCGGAATAGTACGGCGGACGACATGCACGCAAACCCGCATGCGCGCCTTTCGTCGCCTATCGTTATTGATATGCCAACCTATCCCTTTTGATAGTGCCTGCGCTGGCAGCAGGGAAGATTCCCGTCGCAGAGAGCCGATAGCTGTTGGTTTTTTCTTGACAGTGACTATACTTAGACCTACCATTCAACTATTTATTGAGCTTGGCATGATTCCTGCTATGTTATCTCCGTGCGCAAAGAATCGCACGAGGAGGATACACTATGAAACGCAACTTATCCGCTATCTGCATCCTGATGACGATGCTGTCAATCGCCGGAGCCCAGGGACTTCCGGGACTGCCCGAACAGGTTTTCGAGGCAACGCAGCAACCCCAGCTCGCCATGCCCCTGCTGACCGAATTCTTCAAGGCGGAGGAACGACGGAACAAGACCGGCGGCATAGTACTGACCGCTACCGGCTCCCTTTTCTTCGCGGCCGGCGCCGCGGGCGCAGTCTGGGCATTCACGGCGGATACGGATCAGTTCTCCGATCCCGAGGAGCTGATGATCTACCGGGCCGTTTCAGTCGGCGCCACGGGAACCGGCGCGCTCCTCGCGGGCCTGGGTATCGGGATGATCTCCCGCCCCGCGGATCGCTATAAAACCAAGTATGCCTATGTGTACGCCGAGAACGATCCCGTCGTGCAGGAGGCCATGGCCTACGCGGTGATGAAGGACCTCGCGGATCAGGCGCGGCGAGATCGGATTGCCGGGGCGGTCGTCAACCTGTCCATACCGCTGGCCACCGTCGGCGTCAACGCGGCGGTCGCCGCCTTCAGCAACGACTGGGACAAATTCGGGGAGAACCTCCTGGCCAATGTCTCCTGGACCATCCCCAACCTCATCGGCGGCATCATGACACTCGTGAGCGGCAAGTCCGAGGAGGAGCGCCTGCTGGACATGTACCGTGTAACCAGCGCAGGCTACACGGGCCGCTACCCCAATCAGTAGCGTGGCCTGAACGTGGACACCTGGTTCAAGGGATTCATTCTGGGCCTCGGCGTCTTGCTCGGGCTCGCGCCGGCCAGGGAGGCCCCCGGGCTGGACGCGCGCCTGCATCGTGACGCGCTCGGCGTGTACGCTACGGTGGAGATTTTGGACACGCCAAGCCGTGAGCTTCGCGAACTGGTTCGCTCGACGTATCCGGTTCGCCTGTCGTTATTTGCGCGGGCGGGCCCGCTCTCGGTGACCGCCTGGCGCGAGATCCGGTACACCGGAACCGGTTACGAGGTACTCGTATCGGATACCGGAGGTCGTCACGGTACGGCGGACGAGGCCGCTGCGTGGGCGATCGCTACGCGCTTCCTCAGTCTGCACCTGGGACCCACCAGCGGCCTGGCCTTTCCGCTGGAGTTCGGCTGCCGCGTCACGCTTGAATTACCCGGAGAGGATGAATACGATCCCATGGTACTCTGGGGATACAAGCCGGCCGCGAGCTTCCGGGAAGTAGGCTCACTCGGCTCGATACCGTATTATTGAGGCCACATGAAATTACGAACCCGGGTATTCGCGGTCAGCTTCCTCTCGTCGGCTGCGTTGCTCGGCATTGCAGCCGTGCTCGCCTTCTCGTTGCGGCAGGGTGGAGACCAGAGATCCGTTTCCGAGTCGACCGAGGCGATCCGCGAACTGGGCGAACGCGCGGCCCAAGGCCCGCTGGACCCCGGAACGGTATTCGAGCTTATCGCGCCGCTCAAGCGTGAAGCGGCCCGGCGCACGATACTCGCAGAAGACCGCGCACTCGGGCAGGTAGCCGCCATTGCGCTTCTCTTGGCCGCTGGAACGGCAGCCGCGTTCGCGGTATCCATGGTGGCCGCATCCCTGGTGACCGCGCGTTGGGAGCGGGTGTGCTCGGGCCTGCGCGAGCTGCGATCGGGGGCGCGCGACATTCGCTTCAGCACAGGCACGAACGACGAATTCGGCATGCTCGAGTCGGAGCTGGACACGATGTTGGACGCGCTTTCGGACCGCGAGCGCGTGATGGCCGAGCTCAAGGCTCTCCAGGGCTGGGGAGAGGCGTCGGCGTTCCTGGCGCACCAGGCCAAGACCCCGCTCGCTTCCCTGGCAATTTCAGCGCACATGCTGCGCGAGTCGCTGGCATCCCCGAACCGCCTGTCCATCGATCAAGCCACCGAGGCCGCGATCAGGATGGAAGCCGATTCATCCCGCCTGCGCTCCCTGTTCGATCGGGTACGCTCGCTTTCCGGCTTCAAAGAACTGACGCCCGAGATCATCGACCCGGAAATTCCGCTGCGCGAGGCAGCGGGATCCCTTGCGCTCCGTTTCAGCGGAGTCACGCAGGACGCATTGGCCGTGATACGATCGCATCCGGACGAGGCGCACAGCTTCGACCGGACCTACCTCAGGGAAGCCTTTCTGAACCTCCTGTCCAACAGCGCGGAGGCCTGCGAGCAACGCGGCCTGCCGTTCTCCGCCCGCCTGGAAATACACGCTCGCGAGGATGGCTATGAACTGACCTATAGCGATTCGATGACCGGGCTCGATCCATCGGTGCTCGGCAGGATCGGAACACCCCGCTTTACTACCAAGCACGACGGAGCGGGACTGGGAGTCTGGCTGGTGGGCAGAATCG
>SPCK01000286.1 GCA_004525355.1 Spirochaetales bacterium | reverse complement strand
CCCTTGGTTTCCACGGTGATTGTACCGGGGGTCAGGGTGATGGAGTTGGCCAACAGCAACCTGCCCAAGGGCGTCTTGAGCTTGGTCTTCACCTTGACGATGCCCGGCGCTATGGGTAGGCGGGGGTGGAGGACCCGGAATGCAACGTCCAGGTTGGACAGCACCAGGGCCTTGAGGAAAACGAAGGCGTACGCGATCATATAGACTAGAGCCTTCGGTCCGAGCTTGAGGTCTTCCAGTGGCGAGGCGGGAAAAAACGGCAGGACGGCGATAAGGAAGGCTATGACGGCCCCCGCGATCGCTTCCTGCGAGCTCCAGGGTGAAGTGAGCAGTAGCCATACCCCCCACAACGCCAAGAAGACCAGTGCCCGTGCTTTCATTGTTTTCATGGAACGCTCCCGTGTTTTCAAGCCCGCCGGAAGGGCGAGCGCGTTCGTGGATACGAACATATCTATGGTATTGTATATGATGAAAATGATATATGCAAACCTAAATATGCTAAGTAATCTATTATTACTTGCACGAATCGCATTTCACGTATATTCTTAGCGAGTTCGTGCGCCCAAAGCACCGGGAGGAACCAGATGAACAGGATTGTGGACAAACGACAGCTGTCAGATGACGTGTATCGGATGACATTCAAGGCGCCGCGGATAGCCGCGGAGCGCAAGGCGGGGCAGTTTCTTATCATCCAGCTCGATACGAGCGCTGGTGAACGCATTCCATTAACTATAGCGGATGCGAATGCGATTTTGGGAACAATTACGATCGTTTTTCAGGCCGTCGGAGAGACGACCCATAGACTGGCCGCGATGGACGTTGGCGATTCCATCGCCAACGTACTTGGTCCTCTGGGTAGGCCGACTCATGTCGAAAAATTCGGCAGGGTCCTGTGCGTGGGCGGCGGCATTGGCGTCGCGCCGATGCACCCGATAGCCAAGGCCATGAAGGACGCGGGCAACGACGTATCCATAGTCATCGGGGCCAGGAACAAGAGCCTCATCATTATGGAAGAAGAGATGAGACGGATCACGGATGACGTCACCATTGTGACTGATGATGGCAGTTTTGGTCGCAAAGCCCTGGTTACCGTACCCCTGAAGGAAGCCTGCGAGAGTTCTACGCCCCCGGACTTGGTCGTGGCTATCGGCCCGCCCATCATGATGAAATTCTGCGCCGAGACTACGCGCCCCTTCAAGATACCCACAGTTGTTTCGCTGAATACGATAATGATAGACGGTACGGGTATGTGTGGCGGCTGCCGCGTCACCGTAGGTACGGAAACGAAATTCGTCTGTGTGGATGGACCAGAGTTTGACGGTCATCTCGTGGACTTCGACAACATGATGCTTCGGTTGGGCGCCTACAAACCCCAGGAGACAGAGGCACATCATCGCTGTCATTTACAACTTGGCATAACCGAAGAGGTGAAGTGATATGCATGTAGATACCGCAACCCTGAAATCCGCAGCTGCAGCGACCCTGGCCGGCCTGGAAGGCAGGACCTTGGGTCCCAGGGACCGACTCGTCATCCCTCCCCAGGAAATGCCAACCCAGGATCCCGCCGAGCGCATCCTGAACATGAATGAAGTCGCCCTGGGTTTCTCGGCCGAGCAGGCCCGTGTCGAGGCGTTTCGCTGCCTGGATTGCAAGAATGCTCCCTGCATATCGGGTTGTCCGGTGGGTATCGACATCCCGCGCTTCCTCAAGTTGGCGGCCGCTGGTGACTTCGTAGGCTCGCTCGACGTAATCAAGGAATCCAGTCTCCTACCCGCTGTCTGCGGCAGGGTCTGTCCCCAGGAAGTCCAGTGCCAGGCGCCCTGCACTTTGGGCAAGAGCCTCAAGAGTGTGGAGAAAGCTGTTTCCGTCGGTCGGGTCGAGCGCTACGTTGCCGACCTGGAGCGGGCTGAAGGCAGGCGCTCCAAGCCTGTCGTAGCGGCGTCGACGGGAAAAAAGGTTGCCATTATCGGATCGGGCCCCGCCAGCGTCAGTTGCGCCGCCGATGTGCGCAAGGCCGGCCATGATGTGACCATCTTCGAGGCCTTCCACCGGCCCGGGGGCGTGCTCATCTACGGCATTCCCGAATTCCGGCTGCCAAAGGCTATCGTGGATGACGAGCTGCAGGGTCTCAGGGACATGGGCGTTATCATTGAAACCAATTTCCTGGTCGGGCGCACGCGCAAGCTCGGCGACTTCATCGAGAAGGATGGCTTCGACGCCGCCTTTATCGGTTCCGGCGCGGGCCTTCCGACGTTCATGAATATTCCCGGTGAGAATCTCGTAGGCGTGTTCTCTGCCAACGAATACCTGACCCGCTCCAACCTGATGAAGGCGTACGCGCGTGGCAAGGTGGCGACGCCGATCTACGAGGCGGAAACGGTCGCCGTGCTCGGTGGCGGAAACGTGGCCATGGACTCCGCGCGTACGGCCCTGCGCCTAGGCGCCAAGAAGGTGTACATCGTCTATCGCCGTACCATCAAGGAAATGCCCGCCCGTACCGAGGAAGTCGAGCATGCCATGGAAGAAGGAATCGAGTTCCGATTCCTGGAAAACGCCTCCCGCATTCTCGGCAACGACAAGGGCCGCGTCGAGGCGCTCGAGACCGTCAGGTTTGAGCTTGGCGAGCCAGATGCCTCCGGCCGGCGCAGGCCTGTACAGATCGCAGGAAGTGAGTCGATCCTACCCGTAAACGCGGTTATCGTGGCAATCGGCAATAGCTCGAGCCCGCTCATTCCGCAGACTACGACAGGACTAAAGACCGACGACAAGAGTCGCATTCTCGTGGATGAGAACGGCATGACGAGCATTGACGGCGTGTACGCCGGTGGCGATATCGTCCTGGGCGCCGCCACGGTCATCCTGGCCATGGGCGAGGGGCGACGGGCGGCCGCCTCGATCAACGCGAGGCTGGCTGCGAAGACTTCCTGATTGACAGGGATCCGGCAAAGTCGCTTGTTTTGCCGGATCCCTTCGCAATTGTAGTATCATTATAACTGCTGACAGTCGCACATGTGCGGTTGGTAAACAACCGGTTATTGGAAGTAGTTTAAGCCCCTGGATGTACCGGGGAACCGCAAAGGCAATGAGTTGACGAGGAGGAGAAAGCAATGGAAACCGTTAAAAGCATTCTTGCAGCCAAAGGTAGCGACGTATACAGCGTGAACGCCGACGCGTTCGTGATCACGGCTCTCGGAATCATGACCGAGCACAACATCGGTGCGATTCTCGTCACTGACAAGGGCGGGGAGGCCGTGGGCATTTTCTCCGAGCGGGACTTCGCCCGGAAGATCATCCTGAAAGGCAGGACCTGCGAGAACACCAAGGTCGAGGAGATCATGACCGCCAAGATCGTCTTCGCCGATCCGCAGATGTCTATCGAGGAGTGCATGAACCTGATGACCACCCATCACTTCCGCCACCTTCCCGTCAAGGAAAACGGCAAGGTCGTGGGCGTCATATCCATCGGGGACGTGGTCAAGGCCCTGCTCAAGCACAAGGAAAGCATCATTTCCCAGCAGGCCTTCGAGATCGGCCAGAACGAGCGCCTCTCCCCCGGAGCCGTCTGAGAATCTTCAGCTCCTGGCTATTCAATCGAGCCACGGAGGGATTCACTCTAGCAGGGTGTTGAAAAACCGCGGAGGCGGTATTTTCAACACTTCCGAAGTGTCGCTATAGCGTAGCAAACCGAATGGTTTGTGAGTATAGCGAAGGTTGTTGGAAT
>SPCK01000445.1 GCA_004525355.1 Spirochaetales bacterium | reverse complement strand
GATGCATCCCGAAAGTGCCAAGGGCCCGACCGACGACCGTGGAAACGCGCGGCGCGGCCAATCCGGCCACCAGGCAGAGCGTCGCGAGTATTAGCTGTGCCAGTATCCTCGCCAAACCTGTCCGATGGCCGAACCCGGATACCAGTACACGTGCAGAACCATGAGCCTCTGCCTGAGCCTTCCTCGATGGGAAGAAAATCCTTGAGAGCTTGATAAAGGAGGCGACGGTACCGACGCTCGCGGCCAACAACATGCCATACTCCCATCTGCCCTTCAGGACATAGGAAAGGGCCGCCTTGCTCGCGTAGCCATTGAGCGGTGGGATTGCGCATATCGCCAAGGCGCCCGTGGCGAATGACAGAGTCGTGAATGGGAAACGCTCACCCGAGGATCGCAGCAAGCGATAGATTCCGCGCAAGCGGTACACGTCCCTGTCGCCCGCCGCATCGGTCGCCGTTCCGACGGTGAGAAACAGCAATCCCTTGAACAGGGCATGATACAGGGCATGCAGGTAAGCCGCGGTCAGGAACACAGCTCCGACAGGATCACCGCGCCCCAATGCGGCCACTCCCGCGCCCCATGCTGCAATGACATAGCCGATCTGGCTGATGGAATGATAGGCCAGCAGGCGTTTTGCGTCTTTTTGCGATAACGCGATGACGACGCCAACGAGCGCGGTCGCCGCGCCTGCATAACCGAGGAGTTCGCCAACGGCTCCCCCGCCGGGCAGCACGGTCAGAATCCGGAACAGGGCGAACAGCGGGGTCTTGATCAGAACGCCGGAGAGGACCGCGGAAACGGCATGCGGCGCCTGGGCATGGGCCTCGGGCAACCAACCATACAGGGGCATGATCGCCACCCGAAGCGCGACGGCGGCGCTTATGCTGGCCAGGGAGGTTATCGCCGCAAGACCTCCGGCATCCGGACGAGACCGCAATCCGGCCGCGATGCCGTCGTAGGAAAGCGATCCGGTAAGCCGGTACAGGCCATACACGCCCGCCAGAAAAAAGACCATCGCCGCGGCGCTTACCATCAGGTAGGAATAGGCCGCAAGGTACGCTCCGGGCTTTCCCGAGCTGACGACCAGCACGTAGGATGCCATGCCCAAAACCTCGAGGCAGACGAACAGGTTGAATACGTCGGAGGTGGATACCGTCGCAGCCAGCGCCGATGCCTGTATGAGGAAGATTGCGGTAAAGGCCGGGCCACGCGGTCCGGCACCGAGGGAATAGATCCATGCCGCTCCCGCGACGGTGAAACCCAAGGCATCTACGAGCCAGGCAAGCCCGTCGAACCGGGTAACGATTCCGAGCGAGGCTGGCCAGCCACCGATCACGGCAACAATTGATCCGCCATTGAATACCATGGGCGCAAGAGCCACCAATGCCGCCCAGGGAAGCACCAGGCCAACGAAGGCAGCGGCATACTCCAGGAGCCTGCCTGGCCTCCCTTTCAGGAAGGCCTTGGCACAGAACGAGAGCGCCGCTCCAACCAAGGGCAAGAGGATCGGCAGTATGGCCCAGTCTTCAGAGCTCATCATGAATACGCTCCCGTATCACATCGATGTCATAGCTTCCGGTTGCCTTGTAAAGGCGATAAGCCATCGCCAGCGCGAGGGCGGTAACGCAAACGCCGACAACTATCGCCGTGAGCATGAGAGCCTGGGGAATCGGATCGACAATTGCCGTAATGCCGTCCTGCATAATGGGCGCGGAAGAACCGACTCTCGCGCCTTCCAACACAAAAAATAATACGACCGCACTGTTGAGGATGGACAGGCCGAATATCTTCTTTATCAGGTTTTTCTTCGCTACGATGCCCCATAATCCGACGAGGAATAGTGAGCACACGAGGATTCTGTCAATCATTGCGAGACCTCCCCCAGCATGGCCACGCACATGAAGCCGATACCTGCCCCGACCTTGAGGCCGATAATAGTGTTGAGGACGATAATATACACGACCGGCGAGGCATGGGACCACGGATTCCCGAAAAAGCCCGCCCCGCTGAACAGCCCGAGCGCTGCCCCGGCCACGAGCGCCGTGAAAGCGGCCGCCTCCAGCCTGGCAAGGTTCCTGGCGCCCGAGAGGTGTGTCCCAGAGGAATTCTTGCTGCCGAGCGCCATGAATATGATGCCCGACGCGACCACGACGCCGCCCTGAAAGCCTCCGCCGGGAGAAACATGGCCGAAAAGCATCACGTACAATCCGAAAACCAGGACGACAGGACCGAGCTTGCCGGTGACCACGTCGATCAGGTCGGTTCGACGCCTGGATCGACGTGGTTCCGGCGCCTGTCCCGGTGGAATTCCGCCGGTATCGTCCCGGGCTACATCGGCGTACCCCGCTG
>SPCK01000203.1 GCA_004525355.1 Spirochaetales bacterium | reverse complement strand
TTCCTGTATCTGCTTGAATAAATCTGTCTCCATTGGGCTTTTGCAGTTGGTAACCATAGCCATAAGTATTATAATAATTACACTTGATATCTTAATGTTATAATGTTTCATTCCTCATCCTCCCACACGAGTATATTGCGCATCTCTTCAACATTTGCAGCCCGGGATGCATCGTCTATCTGGCTATCCGGACCAAGATAGGAAAACTTTGCCGCAAGTTCCGGTGATACTCTTTGCAATTGTTGATATGCAGCCTTTGAAGAACCAAAATTCTCCAGTTCAAATTCTGAACGAGCCAGGCCCAGAAGTGCATTGGCATTTTCTTGTTCAACATCAAGAACTCTTTTGTATTGCATGGATGCACGCTGGTAATTGGCTGCTATGTAGTTTAAATTTCCTAAATTGATCATGGATGGAACAAAGCCCGATTTCTTAATGGCTTTTTCAAACTGCTCTTCAGCTTCCTTGTATTTGCCATAACGGGCATAGAGAACACCAAGACTGTTCAAAAGTTTTGGATTAGCTGGATTTCCTGCCATTCGATCACGAAGTGATTGCTCCCGGGGGGCAATTTCCTGCCCGACAAAGCTGCTGAGTTCTTTTTGAAACCGCGCCAGCACATCAGAACGGGAAGGGGTTCCAAGTTCAATACTGGAAACGCTGAATGCAACCGGTTTATAACTTTCCCAGGCTTTAGCTGTAGAAAAGAAACCGGCCTTCCCTTCGGCATCATATTTCTTCCATTGCCTGGCCCCTGTTGCCCATGCCTTCAAAAAGCCTTGAGAAAGGGCCGTTGTCTCCACAGGAACCCATACAGAACCATCATCCCGGAAAATAAAATCATCAATGGTACTAAAATTCCTTCTTACTTCGTTTTTATCCATTTTCAACTGAAAGGCCATGTAGATATGCCCCGGTATTGTAATAAATGCCGTGGGAATTCCTACAGATTCTAAAAGGGTACAGAATGTTGTAGAGAGATCATCACAATCCCCTGCCTTGACATAGAGAGTCTGTCTTGGGAACTGGACAAAATCGATGGCCATTGGATTATCGGATAAGTCTTTATAGGCAGATGAAGGATCGATAACATAGCTGAGGCCCTGCTCGATCATGCCACTGTATAGAACCATCCCGAGCTGCAGTTCTTTGCTAATGGCATCAATGTACAAATCCTGAGCCATGGAAGCAACATTTCTGGAAAAACGCTGTATTTCCTCATCCCGGGCTGTCACAAATGCTGCAATCTTTTGATCATCATCCCAGCGAAGTGCATTGCGGTCTAAAATTTCCAGAGTTACCGTTTCCTGATCAGTGCCTTCACGATTAACAACTTTATAGGATACAGTAATATCTGTAATAACCTTGGCACCTTCCGAAACACCAAGAATATCCTCATTGAAAAGGACATAGAGATCAACGGATTTTGACTGTCCCGGATCGAGCTTGTCGAGACGAATGCTAAGCTTGGCACTGTCTATATAATTAGCAGGCTTTGCACGGACTTCAACATTTTCCAGAACGGATTTTCCTGTATTTGTTATAATTGCTGTTCCTAAAGGATGGGAGTCGTAGTATTTGAGCAGGACAGGAAAAACTGTATCCAGTTTAATGCTAACAATCTGAATGAAGCCGCTCTGGGGACGATTTTGAGGACTAAAAGGAGTTACATATTTAAGGGGAACAGAACCGCCGCCATCTCCAGACAAGCGCGTAGTTACACCGAAAGAAATTGACAAGGCATCGAACGTTCCAAGGAAGGACGTATATTCAGCCCCAAGGGACAGTGAAACATCGTTAAACAGCTGGAAACTTGTCCCTCCACCTCCCTGTAAACTGATATACATGTCATCTGCAGTATCTGGACCATTAAGAGTGCCATAATAGGCACCTGCCATTATATAGCTGTATAGAGAGAACCTCTCCCCAAAAGTCATGCCTGCTTGAATCCCGGCAGAAGCCTGGAATAATGATAATTCTGCTTTTTCTGTCATATCCAGGGGGATGTAGCTATAGGAAAAATCAAAACGGGGCGACAGCCAGGATAGGGACTCCAACCCCAGGAGAGCTGCGAGTCTACCTCCGTATCCAGACTTGAAATATTCAGACTTGTTACCAATAGGAATTAGTACTTCCGGTGTTACAGCCATACCGAAAGACTGAGCAGACAATTCAACTACAAAAAGTATAAATAAGACAGCAAATAAAAGTTTTTTTAACATACAAGGGCCTCTTTCAATGGATATTTTAATATCCAGAAACGGGAGACCGAAAGAGGCACAGCCAAGAAGAAACATCTCCCTATACTATGGTAGCACATATATTCAATATTAAAAGTATTATGTTAATATATTTTAATTAATGAAGCAGTTAAATGCTTCAAATCATCTTATGACTCTTTTCGCTTCGGTCCGGTTAATTTTCGAATTCTTGAAATCCGGGTTTCCGCCATGCACAGTAACAATTCTGCCCCGCCATGGCCCGCCTGCTCTTGCGTTCCAGCGGGGTCGAGGCCGATACTCATCTCCATGAAGCTTGCCATTCGATACCACTCGGGCACCGGCAACAGCGCCCGCGCCGCCGCGCTTATCGGCGGTCAGTTCTCCGCACTTGCCTGGAGCGTCGATGTACGTGAAATCCGGCGCGACCTGCCCGATGCCTGCGATGGGGTGCTCGACGCGGATCTCCTCCTTCTGGCCTTCCCAGCCCTGGGTTTCTCGCCCTCGGCCACCATGGTCGCGTGGCTTCGCGGGATTCCGCGAAAGACGGGCGGAGAAGCCGCTATAATCTGCTGCACGGGTGGGGACTACGCAAAGGGTTCCTCTATCGGAGGATGGGGAGGGGATGCGCCGTACCTGGCCGCGCGGCTCCTGCGGAAGCGAGGATGGGTTGTCACGGCGCTTGGCGAGGCATCCTACCCCGTCAACTGGATACAGGCGATGAATCCTCCTGAACAGTCGTATGCCCGGGAGATCATCAAGCGGGGAGACGCGGAGGCAAGCGCTTTCGCGGCCGGCCTGGCCGGCGGATCTTCTGCAAATCCCCGGGAATCCCTGGCGCGCCGGGTGTCCGGTGCCGTTTCGGTACTGTTCCGTCTGGCGGGGCGAAGGTTTTTTAGTACCCTATTTGTTGCCGATGCCACGTGCACATCATGCGGATGGTGCGCTCGCTCCTGTCCCGCCGGCGCGATAACCATGAAAAAGGGACTTCCGCGATGGAGCTTGCGCTGCGATTCCTGCAATCGATGCGTAAACCTCTGCCCGACCGGCTCGATTCAGTCCTCGTCGGTCCTCATCGGATTGCATCTGGTCGCGGCCATCATACTGGCTATCGCCGCCTTTGCCGTGCCAGTACCGGAGAGTTTTCCGGGATACGCGCGCGCGATCGCGAGGATACTCCTGATCGCCCTGAGTCCTGTCCTGCAGTTTTCTCTGGTCGCGCCGCTGCTGGGGGCTCTTGCCGTTGTCAATCCTTTTCGGCGTGTTTTTTCACGATCCTTCATGAAGGATTTCCGGCGCTACCGGGCGCCGGGTTTCCGACCCTGAGCGACCCGGGAACGCCATGACTGGGGCCGCGGGCGCCTGCTCATGGCTATTTGATGAAACTCCCGTCTTCCAGCTCACGAAAGGCCAGCTCAAGCTCCTCGCGCGTATTCATGACGATGGGTCCGCCCCAGGCGATTGGCTCGCCAATGGGCGGGGCGTGCACGAAAACGAATCGGGCGCCTTCGGGGCCGGCCAGGAAGCTGGCCTCGTCGCCATGGCCCAGAAGAATGCACACGCCAGCGCCGTGGGCGCCCGCGGCGTCTGAACCCGTGCCCACCGTACCGCGCAAAATATAGAAGAAGGCGGTCCGGTCACGAGGCGCTTCGAACGATATGGCTGCATCCGCGTCGAGTTCCACGTCAAGGTAGACGGGAGCGCGAGCAACGCCAATGATCGGCCCCCTGGCGCCGCCCCATTCGCCCGCGAGTACCCGCACCGAGCCGGAACCGGTCGGCACGATAGGAACTTCTCCGGCAGTGACGCCCCGATAGGCGGGATCGCGCATCTTCTCGCGCTTGGGCAGATTGACCCAGAGCTGCAGGCCGTGCACGCCGTGAGGGGACCTGATCGGCATCTCCTCATGGATGATGCCAGATCCCGCGTTCATCCACTGCAGATCGCCGGGGCCGATCGTCCCGCCGTTGCCGAGCGAATCGCCGTGGCGCACTGAACCTTCGATCAGGTACGTCACCGTTTCCATGCCCCGGTGGGGATGCATGGGAAAGCCGGGCAGGTAATCGTTGGGATCGTCCGAGCCGAAGGCGTCCAGCAGCAGGAACGGATCGAATCGGCTCGCCTCGGCATGACCGAATATCCTTTGCAGCTTGACGCCCGCGCCGTCGTACGCGGTGTTCCCGCGGACCGAAATATCGGCTTCCCGAATAGGCATACGTACCTCCTTGATGGATTCGTCGAACGCGCCGCGAGGGCGATCGGTACGGGAAAAAAGTATATCACGGAAGCGCCGCCACCATTTATTATGTGAATACTGTCGTTTCGGGGTCCGGTGCCCCGGTGCTCACATACACGCCGGGAACAGGCTCCCCTGCTTGTCGCGCAGGCGCCCCTCGATGGTGTGCGTGATGGCCTTCAGGTCGCGCGACTCCTCAACGAAATCCAGCCTGTCTCCGGGGACCACGAGCACGGGCGCCAGGCAAAAGCTGTCTATCCAGTCTTCGTA
>SPCK01000250.1 GCA_004525355.1 Spirochaetales bacterium | reverse complement strand
GCAGAACAAGCCGAACCAGAGAGGCGATCGGTCCTTCATCCGGAAGATGAAGAGCGCGATGTTGTAGAGGCCGATCATGGCGATAGCGCCAAAGAGGAACAGGTCCGTCATCAATAGCCGGTTCGAGTACAATGTGATGGCTTCAGATGAACCTACCCGAATGGCCTGCCATTGGCCGCCATGCCGGTATTTTCCGTTCGCGATCTGCAATACGATATCGGCCTTGCCGTTGATCGGTATGAAACTGACCACCTGTGGCCGGAATTCAGGCACCACGCGGTCGGGATCCAGGTCAACGATGCCGTTTGTGCCTGCCAGTTGGCCGTTGATATACAGGCGGTAGGAACTGACCATCTGCTGGAGGAAAAGGCCGTAGACCTTGTCGTTCGGGAACGAGAGGACAATGCGATAGGTAGCTGTCCCGCGGGCCGGAAGCGCCTTGCCGTCCAGCTCGAATGCTGTCCAATAGCGCGGCATCTCGGTGATGGCCGTAGGGATGGGCGCGTCGTTGCGGGCTATGGAATCCGGGTCGACGAGCGCGTTCCACCAAAACTGCCATTCTCCTGTGAGTTTGTATACGTTCCCACTGTCGAATGCCAGCCCGCTCAGATCGGCGCCGCCTCCGCGAGCTGTTATCTGGGCCCCAGCCATTCGTGGCGCCAGCGCCAGCAGTATGGCGAGGGCCAGCAACCGCCCCAGGGCGCGCCGCGATCCGACCGAACGCCGGCTCCAGGCTCGATCCAAAATCATATTCATCGCTGTCCGTTCTCGCGGCGGTTGGAACCGCGTCAGTCGTGGGGGTTCGTTTCGTCGCGGAGCCGGGCATAGCGCGGCTTGATCACGTCGAAGATGAGCCTGACGCGTTCGCCGTAGGGGACGAATGCGCTCTTCATCGCGTTGATGCTGATGCGCTCGACATCCCGGATCGTCAGTCCGAAGTGCTCGACTGCCAGGAGAAATTCATTGGTCAGGCTGGTTTGGCTCATCAGTCGATTGTCCGTGCATAGGCTGACCCTGAAATCATTCCGGTAGAGTACGTTGAACGGGTGCGACGCGTAATCGGCCGCCACGCCGGTCTGGACGTTCGAGGAAAGGCAGCACTCCAGCGGGATACGCCTGTCACGCACGTAGGACGCCAGGCTTCCCATCTTGTCTATCCGGGCACCGCTGATGGCCATGTCTTCGATCAGGCGGGTTCCGTGGCCGATCCGGTGGGCGCCGCAGACCTGCAGCGCCTGCCAGATGGACTCAGGGCCAAAGGCCTCACCCGCATGGATAGTGATGTTGAAGTTTTTGTTCCTGATATACTGGAAGGCGTCGATGTGGCGCTTCGGCGGATGTCCCGATTCGTCGCCCGCGATATCGAAGGCGACGACGCCCCGGTCCCGGTAGGACACGGCAAGCTCGGCGGTCTCCAGCGAAAGGGACGGAGACATGTTGCGCATCGCGCAGAGGATGAGGCCGTAGCAGGTGCCGGTGGCCTTTTTGCCGGCTTCCAGGCCGCGCAGGGCTGCCTCGACTATGGATTCGAGGTCCAGATCATCACGGACATGCAACACGGGGGCGAAACGAAGCTCGGCATACACGACGCCGTCCTCGGCCAAGTCCTCGATGGCCTCGCGCGCGACGCGCTCGATGGCCTCGCGGGTGCGCATGACGCCGCAGGTGACGGAGAACCCTTCAAGATAGAGCCCGAGGCTTTTGCGGTTCGCGCCTCGGTGCAGCCACGCGGACAGCTCTTCAGGATCCGTTGACGGTAGCTCGATGCGGTACTCGGTAGCCAGATCGATAACGGTCACCGGACGCAATCCGCCATCAATGTGGTCGTGAAGCTCAACCTTAGGCGCTCGCTTGAGCATATCCCTCGTTACCATGCTTCGAGTATATACGGCCTTCAATTATTTGCAAAGCGATGTCGACGCACGGGGAACCGGCGATTGCCTTGATGGACGTTTTTCCGTATAGTGTGCCGAACATGAACCTGGAAGCCTTCATACTCGGTTGCGGCGGCATGATGCCGTTGCCCCATCGCCACCTGACCAGCATGCTCCTCCGACGCGAAGGCGAACTGTTCCTGTTCGACGCGGGAGAGGGCACCCAGGTGTCGCTGCGGCGACTCAACCTGCGCTGGAAGAAGATCAACGCCATTTTCATCTCGCATACCCATGCCGACCATGTCACCGGCCTGCCTGGCCTGCTGATGCTTTCAAGCCAGGTTGACAGGGACGACCCCCTGTATATCTACGGCCCGCCGCGTATCGCGGAATACGTGGAAACGAGCCGGCGCGTGCTGGATATGTACATCAACTACGAGATCGTGGTCCGGGAAATCACTGCGCCGGTTGTCTGCCATGAAGGCGACGGCTTCAGGATCAGGGCTTTTCCCCTGCGGCATACCAGGACCTGCGTAGGGTACACGCTCGAAGAAGACAAAAGGCCGGGCGCCTTCCATCCCGAGCGGGCAGTCGAGCTGGGCGTGCCCAAGGGCCCGCTATGGTCGCGTCTGCAGGCAGGCGAGACCGCGGACACTCCGGCTGGCCGTACGGTCAGGCCCGATGAAGTGCTCGGTCCCCCGCGGACTGGGCGCAAGGTCAGCTATGTGACCGACAGCCTGTATTTCCCCGAGATAGCGCCCGAGGTGGCCGACTCGGATCTTCTCGTGTGCGAGGGGATGTTCGAGACCGAACTCATGGAAAGCGCCCTGGAGAAGCGGCACATGACCGCCGCCCAGGCCGCTTCCATCGCCCGGGAAGCCGGCGGCGTCCGAAAACTCGGCCTCATTCATTTCAGCCCCCGTTACAACGATCACGAGCTCAAGAAGCTCCTGGAGGAAGCCAGGCAGGTTTTTCCCGAGACCGTCTTGACGCGGGACCGCATGCATTTTCCGATCGAGTACGTGGACTGACACGTCTGCGTATCCCTTTGGTGCCCTACACTACCAATCAGAGGTGCGTATGATAGAAGTAACGGGGCTGAAAAAACGCTATGGCTCTTTCGAAGCCGTGCGCGGCGTCAGCTTTACCGTAGGTGCCGGCAGGATCGTCGGGCTTCTCGGGCCCAACGGCGCAGGCAAGACCAGCATCTTGAAAGCCCTTACCGGCTTCCACCGTCCAAGCGAGGGTACGGTCATACTCAACGGCATCGACGTGGACGAGGATCCCGTGGCGGTCAAGGCTTGCGTGGGCTACCTGCCCGAGGGCGTTCCTCTGTACATGGATATGACCGTAGGAGAGTACATGAGCTTCGTTGCAGAAGCCAGGAAGCTCCCCGCGGACGGGCGGATGGCCTCCATCGACAAGGCAGTACGCTCGTGCGGATTGGCGGGTATGGAAGATGTCTTGATCGATCACCTGTCCAAAGGATACAGGCAACGCGTCGGCCTTGCCCAGGCCATCGTGCACGATCCGGCAATACTGATCCTGGACGAGCCGACAACCGGACTGGATCCCAACCAGATCATCGAAATCCGCTCGCTCATTCGCTCGCTGGGGGAAAAGAAAACCGTCATACTGTCCACGCATATCCTCCAGGAAGTGGAAGCCCTCTGTTCGGAGGTGCTCATACTCAACGAGGGTTACATCGTCGCCCAGGGCAGCGCCGCCAAGCTGGCTGAAGAAATGAAGGGCGATGAGAAGATTGAATGCGTTCTCAAGGGAGCGGATGCACGGACCATCGCCACACTCGTCAATCTGAAGGGGCTGACCGTCATCGGAACGGATGTCGTAGATTCCGACAGAACGAACGTATCGTTGCGCGCGGCTACGGGCCAAGGCGACCAGGCCGCCGAGACCCTGTTCGACTGGGCCGTCGGGGCAGGCGCCAAGATACTCGAAATGCGCCGCGAGCGACCATCACTCGAGGATGTTTTCGTCCGCCTGACAGGCGAGGAGGCCAAACGATGAACGGTGCTCTCGTGGTCGCCCGCAGGGAACTGCGTGGATACTTCAATTCGCCGCTCGCGTATATTTTCCTGGTCGCGCTCCTCGTGGTGTCAGCCGTATTCTTTTTTTTCGTCGGAGGTTTTTTCGCGATCAACCAGGCCACCCTGCGCGCGTACTTCGGCCTGATGCCCATGATCCTGTCCATATTGCTGCCGGCCCTCACGATGCG
>SPCK01000144.1 GCA_004525355.1 Spirochaetales bacterium | reverse complement strand
GCCTGATGGCTGATAATCCGGGCTGACAACCCATGAGACATCGGAGCTATATCTTGACATTCTTTCACTTATACTTGAAAATGAACGCAGATCATACTGTCTGGGGGCGTTTTTATGGATGATGACATCCTTACCATAGAAGAAGTCGCAAAGTATCTGCGCGTTTCAGAGCGTACCGTTTATGATTGGGCTCAGAAGGGTGAAATACCTGCCGGCAAAATCGGTACGGTATGGCGCTTCAAGAAAAGCGAGATCGAACGCTGGGTAAATGAGCGCCTTTCGTCTAATAAACCCGTAGCGTCGATCCATCCCGTTCGTATGCGCAATGTTCTGTCTCCCGACCGGGTAGTCTTCATGGATTATTCCCGCAAGCGCGATGCCCTTGTGGCACTGGCAGAGCGCCTCGCGGCTGCTCCCCAGATCAAAAGCAAACAGGAGATCGTTTCCGAGATCCTGCGGCGTGAGGACCTGATGAGCACCGCAATCGGCCGTGGGATAGCCATTCCGCACGTGCGGCTGTCCAGCGTTACCGATCTGGTGGTCGCGGTCGGCGTCAGCAAGGTGGACATCCAGGACTTCAACGCCTTTGACGATGCCCCGGTACGGCTCCTGTTCATGATCGCGGCGGCATACAATCAGCACGCGTACTACCTGCAGACGCTCTCGTACTTCAGCGCAAAACTCAAGAACAACGAACTTCGCGAGGCCATCCTGGCCGCGCCGGATTCCGCATCGGTCTACGATCTCCTGGTCAAGCAGGACGAGGACTGAGTCGGGAGAGAAGCGCGCGACGATCAATATGAAAGGGCGGCCAGAGGGGTCGCCCTTTTTTATGTGCGCTTCCGATCCTCCGAAGTTCGTGGCGCGTTGCGCTGGCCCTATTTTTCATGGTAGTATCCATGCCCGATCACACGCATGAAAAGAACGAGGTACCAAGCCCGTGTTCCTTAAAAGCCTCGAAATATTTGGATTCAAGAGCTTCGCGGATCGAATAAAGATCGATTTTGCTGAAGGCATATCCGCGCTGTTGGGGCCCAACGGCTGTGGAAAGTCCAATGTGGTAGACGCGATAAAATGGGTCGTGGGGGAGCAATCCGCCAGGTCGCTACGCGCCGAATCGATGGAAGACATCATTTTCAATGGTACCGAGAGCAGAAAAGCGCTCAATATCGCAGAAGTCACCCTGACCATAACCAACGATCAAGGGCTCCTGCAGCTCGACGCTCCCGAGATAGCCATCAAGCGACGCCTGTATCGATCCGGCGAGAGCGAATATTTCATCAATAATCAGCTATCGAGACTCAAGGAATTGCGGGAACTGTTCTGGGATACCGGCATCGGGAAGAGCGCGTATTCAGTGATGGAACAGGGACGCATCGACCAGATCCTGTCCAGCAAGCCCGAAGACCGCCGCTACCTTTTCGAGGAGGCAGCGGGCATCACCAAGCACAAGGTGCGCTCCCACGAATCCGAGCTCAAGCTGGAACACACCGAGGAAAACATGCGCCAGGTCGAGGGAATCCTCGGCGAGGTAAAGCGTAGCTACGAGACCCTCAAGACCCAGTCCGAAAAGACCTTGACCTATCGTTCCCTGCGGGAGGACGTCTTCCATGCCGAATTGGATCTGCACCTGCTGCGCCTGCGCGGTTTCGTCAACGAAAAACAGCGCCGCGATACCGAGTTAGTATCCAAGACTGCTGAGCGGGATACGGTAAAGCGCAAGATCGATGAAATAAACATGTCCCTGGAAGAGAACCTCGACATCGTCAATACGATGGAAGCCAAGCTCGTCGACATCCAGAAGACCGTGTACGGACTCGCGGTGGAACGGGTCGGCAAGGAGAAGGAGCGCAAACTCCTCTCGGAGCGCGTCGCCGAATCCAGGGCCAAGATCGACCAGGCCAGGCTCAAGCTCAAGGCGCTGACCGAGAAGCTGGAGGATCTGCGCGAGGACGAGGACGAGAAACAGGAAATATTGCGCGGCCACAAAGGGCGCATCGCCGAGATCGAGAAGAACATTCAGGGTTTCGAGGGATCGATCCAGGCGGCCGATGAGCGTATTCAGGCGAACGACGCCGCCATCGCAAAGGCCGAGTCCGAGATACGGGACCTGGAAGCCCGACTCGTCGACGCACAATTGGAGCTGGATGCCATCACCGAGGACATAGTCGGCGAACTGGATGCACGGCTCAAGGAGACTGGCTACTCGGCCACCGAGCGCAAGTCTGCCGAGGAGGCAATCGACGCGCTCATAGCCGGCATCATAGCGAAGCTGTCCGGCAAGGCAGCCATCCTGGAAGACCTGGCCACGATCAAGGATTACAGCTCCGCCGAAGCCCGATTGCTTGTCGAGAGCGCGCGCGGCGCCATGGCCGAAGCGGCGGACCGAGCCAGGGAACTCAAGGAACGCTACGAAGCCTACCGCCGAATGACGCCGAGCTTCATAGATGAATTCCTGTCTCCCGAAGGCATCATCACCAAGAAACGCGCCGTCGATGCGCGCATGTCCGCCTTGAAAGACGGCGTGGCGGCACGGCGGGAAACCATAAAGGCACTGCGCGAGGAGAATCGCGAACTGTCAGTCCGCATTGACGAATACCGCAAGACGCTCGAGGAGCTTCGCGGCAATCGCATACGCATGCAGACGCAGGTACAGGCAGCCGAGGAATCGTTGACCCTGATCCGGCGGGAGATAGCCAGCCAGGAAGGCTACTATCGAGAACTGGACGGCGAGGTGGCACTGGACGAGCGGCGCCTCGAGGATGCGCAGGAAGACCTGTCGTCGATCGACGAGGAAATAGCCGACATCGAGAAGAAAGGCCGCGAGCTTACGACGGAACTCGAGCGCTTGGAGAAGGACATCGCCATCAAGAACAGCGACTTGGGCAAGCGCCAGGTCGATCTCCGCAAGAAGATGGACAATCTGGGTACGTACCAGAACGAACTCGAGCGCCTGCACCTGGGCCTTGCCCAGACCGAGACGGAAATCCGCAATATAAAGGAAAATTTCCGCGAACAGTATGGGCGCGACCTGGTAGAGTTCGAGGAACGGATGTACGAGATCCGGTCGTCCGTGGGCGACCTGCGGGATCTGCTAGCCTTGGGCAAGCAGAAGCTCAAGGATCTCGGTTCCGTCAACCTGATGGCTCCCGAGGAATTCGGAGAGGTCAAGGAACGCTACGAATTCCTCTCCGGCCAGATCAATGACCTGACCAAGGCGCGCGACGACCTCAAGCGCATCACCCAGGAGATACGTGACGAGAGCGCGGAATTATTCCTGTCGACCTATAACCGCGTCAAGAAGAATTTTCACAACATGTTCCGGCGACTATTCGGCGGCGGCCGTGGAGAGCTTCGCCTCCTGGATCCGGACCATGTCCTTGAATCCGGCATCGAGATTTACGCCCAGCCGCCGGGCAAGAAGCTGGAGAACATTTCCCTGCTGTCCGGAGGCGAGAAGAGCCTTACGGCGATCGCCATGCTTTTTGCCACGTATATGGTGCGCCCCTCGCCGTTCTGCTTCCTTGACGAGATCGACGCGGCACTCGACGAGCAGAACGTCATACGCTTCGTGAACCTGCTGCGCGAGTTCGGGCGGACCAGCCAGTTCATCGTTATCACCCATAACAAGAAGACGGTGATCGGCGCCGACGCGCTTCTTGGCGTAACCATGGAAGAATCGGGCATCACCAAGGTGATAGCCGTTCGGTTGGAACGATCCGACGGCCAGGATATTCGCGTCCCCGATCCAATCGGCCTCTTCGATGAAGAGGAAATAGACTACGAAGAGGGCCGAGAACTGGCCCCGCCAGCCCCGCCTGAGAAAGCCGCCGCGCGGATTCCCGACGAGCAGATTGCCGACGAGCCGATCCCCGTTGTACCCGTAACCGATGGAGAAGCCGAGGCATGAAGGCGCCGGCCTTCCTCGGCGTCGCCTTTGGGATCGTCCGGAGCGCGGGTTCGATGGTTGCCAAGACGCTTTTTCGGGGAGTCGCCCGCGGCCGTACGGTATTACATCGGTTCAGGCCGGCAGCATCGCCAGCTATGCCTGACGAACAGGGCGACCGCAGGGATCGTCGGCTGGTCATCCTTGCCGCAACGGCGGCCGTGGTCACCTTGGTTCTGCTTATACTCGTAGTGGCGATGGCGCGAACAGCCCGCGAGGCTCCGCCTGAGGTGATCAAGACTGGCCGGAGCCTGCCTTACGACTTTCCGTCCAGCGGCTCCAGACTCCTGGAGGAGCTGATAATGCCGGGACCGGCTGTCGGCGAGCTTCCTTTCCCGCTGGCGCGTGAACCCAAGTCACGGTATACTGATATAGATGCGGTCGAGGCGCGGCCTGATCTGGGCTCTCTCGACTTGTCCGAATTTACCCGAAACAGGAAGGCCGAGCTTGAAGCATTGTACGAAGCGGTGGACTGAATCGACTCTCCGCATCGCGGCCTTCCTTGCCGTCTCCATCCTGGCCTCCGCCTGCGTTTCCCAGCCCAAGCCACAGGATAAGAGCGCCGATACACCGGTGGCCGATGCCGACGCGGTGCCCGAGGAAGTGGCGCTCTTCCAAGCCTGGCCGGAGCGTATCGATCCCAAACCGGTAATGCTCGAAGCTATCGCGCCGGATAAACCGGAGAACGTACCTGCGCCGGCGTCTGCCACCACTACGGCACCCATTGAGCCGCCAAGCGACGTGACTATTCTGTCTCCGGCATCAGCCCCGATTCAGGCCCTGGCCAGTGGCTCGATGGATGAACCGGTCGCGCCCCTGGCGGTTCCTTCTCCAGGGAAACCCGCGGTAGTCAAGCCAGCGGTGGTTACATCGCCGGCTCCCGCCGCAACGGCGCCAGCGGCGACCAAGCCTGCGCCGACAAAGGCCTCGCCGGTTGCTCCCGCTGCCCCACCTGCAAAACCTGCAACACCGGTACCCGCGAGTCCGGCTTTTTCGCTGCCATCGGCGCCGGCATCATCCATCAGGTCCGAGGACCCCACTGCCGTTCCCGTGGCTGACATCTCGGTGGACGCGGTTCGCGGTCAATCGTTCGAGCTGCGATTCGCGGGAACGGGGTGGACCTACCTTGGCGACGAGGAGAGCCGTGACGGCATACGCTACGAAACCCGCCGGTTCCAGGACGACGAAGTCGTGTTCACGCTCGGCCCCGACCGGACCGGGGAATACCTTCTGCGATTCCAGAGGCAGGATCCAGTGGATGGCTCCCGCAAGGTCAGCCTCGTGCGAGTCGATGTTCGCGAGCCTGGGTCTGCCGCAGCGTCAACAGCCAAGACTGGCAGCACGACGACGATACCTTCAAGTCCGGCGCCCAGCGGGATCACACCCTCGGCAGATCAGCCTGCCGCGCCAAGCTCGGATTCGGCCATGCCGGCCTCCGGTACCGCACCCGCAAGCGGAGCGGCCGGTTCCGTGCCTGCAGCCTCTACCGCTTCCGGAAACGCGATTCCCGCTGCCGGCGCGACGGCGGGTGAAGGACCGCAGATAGCATCCCCGGCAACCACCCCGGCCGTCGTTCCGTCTCCATCAATCCTGGCCGGCTTGACCGACCCTTCCGCCATTCTGGCTTTCGCGCGCGACGAGTTATCAGCCAAGCGAGTACGCTCGGCGATTGACGCCCTTGACCGATACGTAGCCTTGTTCGCCAGCGGTAGCGACGAAGTGTATTTCCTGTACGGCATGGTTTTTGAACAGGACACCCCATTCCGCGACATCAAGAAATCCTATGAGTACTACAAGCGCGTGCGGGATGAATACCCGCGCAGCCTGCGCTGGAAGATCGCCGCCGAGCGCGTCGCGTACATGGAGCGACACTATTACGGTTTGCGATAGAGCCGCATCCGCTCGGTCTTTAAAAAAGGGATGATAT
>SPCK01000443.1 GCA_004525355.1 Spirochaetales bacterium | reverse complement strand
GAGCTTTTTTCAGAGCGCGATGCGCCGCGCGCCTGGGCGCTTACCGCCAGGGAATTCGCCGTGCTCCTGCGAAACCGGGGCGCCGGGGAGAGCCAGATATCCGTCCTGACGGCGCTCTTCGAAAAGGCACGCTACTCGGGTGATCCCTGTGGTCCCGACGACCGAAATTTGGCGTCGGACGCCCTTCAGGCGCTCGAGCGCCTGTATAGCCAGCCAGAGCCAGAGGCGGAACCATGACCCGGGACGCCATCCTCGCATTCTTCGCTACTATCTGGGCCCTGACGCGGATGGTATTCGCCGTCACCATTGTCGCCACCGCCATTCTGGCCGCGTTCAAGGCTGGCTTGAAGCCAAAGTCTGTAAGAAACGCGTCCCACATCGCCGTTCCATCCGCACAAGGAGCGGGAAGGCTGACGCGCATCATCTCTTCAGCCGCCACCCGCGGCTACTATCGCAACCTACTGGCTGAGCGCTTGCGATCGCTGGTTCGTGACCAGATAGCACTGGAGGAAGGAATCCCCGACGACGAGGCCTACCGCAGGCTCCGCGACGGGTCCGCCCCCCTGGATGACGACGAATGGGATTTGCTCCTGAGCGATCACCTGCTGGCCCGGCCCCGGACTCGTCGCGCCCGGGCGGAACCGCTGTTTGAACCCGATTTCATAGCCCGTATTGAACGCCTGGTCGACGGCATCGACAGGCACATACACGAACGACCAGGAGAACCGCCGCCATGACAGACAAATCCGATTTTTCCGCCGCCGCCGTACGTTGCCAGGCCATCCTCGACGAATTGGAAAAAGCCGTCATCGGCAAGCGGGCCTTCCTGGAGAAACTCCTCGGCACGGCCATCGCCGGAGGACACGTGTTGGTCGAGGACAATCCCGGCCTCGCCAAGACCCTGGCCGCCAAGAGCCTGGCCCGCGCGGTGGGCGGCACATTCAAGCGCATCCAGTTCACGCCCGACCTCCTGCCGATGGATATCACCGGCGCCTATGTGCTTGACCGCCATAGCGATGGTCTCAGGCTGATAGAAGGCCCGATTTTCGCCAACTTTGTACTTGCCGACGAGATAAACCGCGCGCCACCCAAGACGCAATCAGCCCTGCTCGAGGCGATGGAAGAAAAACAGGCTACTCTCGAGGGCGCCACGCTGGCCCTTCCGTCGCCGTTCATGGTCGTGGCCACCCAGAATCCCATCGAGTACGAGGGAACCTTCCCGCTGCCGGAAGCCCAGCTGGACCGCTTCATGGTCAAGCTATCCATCGGATATCCGGACGAATTCCAGGAGCTCGAGGTGCTGACGCGCCGCGCTGCCCGGGGCACCGAAGAACCGGTACTTTCTCCGGTATGCGGTATCGAGGGGCTATCCATCCTGTCCGCCGCTGCCGAGGCCGTCCACGTGGAGGCCGACGTCGCCCGATACGCCGTCGCCCTGGCGCGCGCCACGAGGGTAGCACCCCGTGTCGCCGTCGGCGCCAGTCCCCGCGCGTCGTTGGCTTTGCTCAAGCTGGCCAGGGCGCGGGCCGTCATGGAAGGCCGCTCATACGCTCTGCCCGACGACGTCAAGTGGTGCTCGTTCGAGGCGCTCGTCCACCGCGTGGTGCTCAAACCCGACGCATGGGCCGCCGACGCCAAGGCCGAAGAGGTGGTGCGCTCGGTCATCGCCTCGGTGCCGGTTCCCAAGGCCGAACGTACATGAACAAGCTGAGGGCGGCCGCCGGTTTGCTCGCCTGCGTCATGTGTGCGGCAGGCATCCTGTACGCCGAAGGTCGCTGGTTCGCCGCGGCCCTTCCCCTGGCGGCGTGGCTCATCATCGGTTCGGCGCTCGCGCCGGCCTCACCCGAGCTTGAAGCGGAACGCTCAATACAACCGCCCATGCCGCGATCCGGGGAAGAGACGCACGTTGTACTCAAAGTACGCAATCGCGGACAACGCATCGACCTGCTCCACCTTCGCGATGGCTTCCCCGGCGGCGCGTCGCTACTGGACGGCACGGGCGCGTGGCGTGGCAGCCTGGAATCAGGTGCCTCGGTAGAACTGCGCTATTCGCTGTCCTTTCCCCGGGGAGATCACACGTTCGCCAGCCTCGCCACCCTGGCAGAGTCTCCGCTGTGGGCCTGCTCCACTTCAGCAAGCGTTCCCTGCCTGGGCCGCGTAACCGTTCCACCGGCCATTGTAAAGGCTCCGGCCATTGTGGCGGGCCCCGCCGCGGTCAGGCCGTTCGCCGGCGTATCGGGAGCCAGGCGTCCGGGCGAGGGCTCCGAATTCCACGGTACCCGCGACTACGTCCCGGGCGACCGCCTCCGCAGCCTCAACTGGCGCGCGGGAGCCCTCTGGGGCAAATCCGTG
>SPCK01000489.1 GCA_004525355.1 Spirochaetales bacterium | reverse complement strand
CGAAGCCCCGCCCAAGGACAAAGAACCTGCCATGGATATGACGGTTGCTTATCCGCCGAAGATCCTGGAGCACCGCGGCACCGCGTGGGGAGCCAATCCTCCACAGTGGCTGATGGAGTCGCTCAAAGGCTACAAGTATGTGGAGCGCATGCCCGATTACCAGGACAAGTTCGTGGTGATCGTTGAGCAGGATGGCGAGTCCCGTGAAGGCGCCGAGTTGGCCGCGTCCAGGCTGGACGCCATCACCCGCATCTCCACCCTCATGGGCCTTCGCGTCAAGGATACCTTCGCCGGAGCCCAGGTGGGTGACAAGGACAAGATCGAGACCTACATGGAGCGCGTCGTCAAGATCATGTCGGAGACTAAGTTCGCCGGCTTCATGATGGAAGACAGCTGGTGGACCTTCCTCCAGACCTACACCCCCGAAGGCAAGCCCGACAAGCGGGCCTACCGGGTAATGCAGCTCTGGACAATTTCAAAAGAAGCACTCACCAAGCAGCTGAACGACATTCTCAAGGGTGAGGCTGCCGTCGAGCCCAAGACTCCCGAGAAGGAACGCGCCATCCAGGCCGTTCAGAATGCTTTCTACGAAGGATTCTAAAGGTATTTCTTAAGGTTTTAATAGAAACTCGGGGCGCCCGGTAACAATTACCGGGTGCCCTGTTGCCATCCGCTTCGGACTCTTCGGAAACCGGACTTTGCGAGCCCGTTTCCCCGAGCGCCCTGGCGGTATTTCCGTTTGTCGTGCGCTGTCGCGTGTATGTAGCCTGCCAGGAGGTCTTGATGAATAATCGTTATGGAATTTTCGTGGTCGCATTGCTCTCCACGGTACTTCTGTCCGTATCCTGCGTATCCGCGCCCAAGGGCGGAGATGCTCCCCCAGAATGGGCTTTGCGGGTACCGCCGCCTGATTCCACATATACGTACTTCGTGGGGCATGCATCCGTGAAGGGCGGGAACCTTCCTTTGGCGCTCGATGACGCATCGGCCAATTTGGTTGCCAATATCATGGCCTTCATGGGCGTAAAGGTTTCCGTCGATACGAGCGCGGTCGCCAAGGCGTCCCTCGACTCATATCAGGCCGATATCGTACAGACGGTGCGTTCCGAATCCAGCGGGCGATTGTCGGGATTTTCGGTCAAGGAGAACTACCAGCTCAAGGAAAAAAGTGGAGCGGTTACCGTATATATACTTGCCTCGTACGTAACAGCCGACCTGAACAAGGAAAAAGCCCGAATTGCGGCCCTGTTCCAGGAACAACAAGACGCGGTAGCCAAGCCGGAGGCGGCTGGTGACTCTGCCGTCTCGGCAGGCAGGTGGTTTGACGCGGTCAAGAGCTATGTCGAGGCGGCCGTAGCCGCATCGGGTTCGGACATCGACAATGCCGACATCAAGATGGAACGTAACGTCAACAAGGCGCGGACCGTGCTGGGCAAACTGAGCTTCGTTCGGATCGACGCACCTGCTACCGCCAGCTTGGGCAAGGCGTATCCAAAGCCCTTCCAGGCAAGGCTGGTGTACGGCGAGGGCGCTTCAGCGCCCGGCATTCCGGGAGCCGAGGTGTACTTGGTCTATCAGACCCGCAACGCCGGCGGACGGACCGTTTCCAAAACCGAGCGTGGCCTTACTGACGCACGGGGTATCATCAGCTTCAGCCCTCCGGAACCCAACTTCGTTGGAAAGGCAACTTTCACGTTCAGACTCAATCTCGATTCTACCCGCGACCTGATAGACAGGTTACCGCAGAAATTTGACGTATACGTGGAGGCTCTCGGTTCGGATATGGCAACTCGTTCGCTGTCCTTCGACTACGTCATCGCCAGCGAGGCCCGGAACATAGCCACCGGGGTGGCCATTCTGGACCTGACGGACGACGGCAAGGTTGCTACGACGCTGGTCGCACAAGGCGGCTTGTTCGAGACCTTGGCCAAGGAAAAATTCAAAGCTGGGCTCGCACCCCTCGACACGGCGCTGCTCCTGTCCGGCGACGACACCAAGATTCTCGCGGCGGCCAAGAGGCAATACAGCCCCGCTCTGGTCCGTTTTATCTATGGCACGGCAAAGATCGAGACGGTCGCAAAGGACGG
>SPCK01000387.1 GCA_004525355.1 Spirochaetales bacterium | reverse complement strand
ATTGCGCATCGGCCGCGCTTTGACAGTGTGTCCGGGCGCATGGTACAACATTCTGACAATGAAAAGCCGACCGCTCATCGCCCAGAGCGACCAATCCCTTCTGCTCGACGCTCACGACCTGTCCTTTGACGAGGCCCGGGCTGAGCTTTCGGCTTTCGCTACCCTTGAAAAAAGCCCCGAGCATTTTCACAGCTACCGCCTTGACGCCCTGTCGCTCTGGAACGCCGCGAGCGCGGGCCTGACCCCCGACGAGGTAATGGCCTCCTTGGCGCGCTGGTCGCGGTACGACTTGCCGCCGTCAATGGACAGGTTGGTGCGCGACATCATGTCTCGCTTCGGGCGCCTGGTACTCGGCCTCGGCCCCCGACCCGATATCCTGCGACTCGCCTGCGACGACCCTTTCCTGCTCAAGGAGATCGCTTCGAATCGGAAGCTGGCCAAGCTGCTGGAACGGGACGACGACGGATTCCTGGTTCGCCTTACCGAGCGCGGCACGGTCAAGCGGGAATTGATCAAGATAGGCTGGCCGGCCGTCGACGAGGCTCCCCTGCAGGACGGAGATCCCCATCCGCTTGCGTTGAAGAGTACGCGCGGGAACGGCGCGGCGTTCAACTTGCGCGCCTACCAGGATGACGCGGTACGCGCCTTCGCGGGTCGGGGTGCTCCGGGTACGGGGTACGGTGTCGTCGTCATGCCCTGCGGGGCAGGCAAGACAATCGTCGGGATGGCGGCGATGGCCGCCATCGGCCGAAAGACCCTCATCGTGACAACGAACGTGGCAGCCGTGCATCAGTGGATGGACGAACTCCTGGACAAGACCGATATCCGGCCCGAGGACTTGGGCGAATATACCGGGGCGGCCAAGGAAGTGCGGCCCGTCACCATCGCCACCTACCAGGTGCTGACATGGCGTCCGGACAAGGAATCGGATTTTCCGCACTTCGACCTGTTTCGCAGGGAAAAGTGGGGATTGATCATTTACGACGAGGTCCATCTCCTGCCCGCGCCTGTGTTCCGGGTCGTGGCCGAGATCCAGGCCATACGTCGCCTTGGCCTGACCGCGACCCTCATCAGGGAAGACGGCCTGGAGGAGGATGTTTTCAGCCTTATCGGCCCCAAGCGTTACGACGTTCCCTGGAAGGAACTCGAGGCCAAGGGGTTTATCGCCGAGGCTTTCTGCAGGGAGATACGCGTACCTGTGTCTGATCACGAACGCATGCGTTATGTCGCGTGCAGCCAGCGCGACAGGCACAGGATTGCCGCCGAGAACCCCCTGAAGCACCGCGTAGTGAGAGAAATCCTGGACAATCACCCGAACGACTTGGTCATGGTGATTGGACAATTCCTGACCCAGCTCCACAAGCTGGCTGAAGAGCTGAACGTCCCGCTGATTACCGGGGCTACCCCGAACGCGGAACGGGAGCGGATCTATCATGAATTCCGGGAAGGTAGGGTCCGAGTCATCGTCGTGTCGCGGGTAGCCAACTTTGCCATCGATCTGCCTGATGCGTCGGTGGCGATCCAGGTGTCCGGGACCTTCGGTTCGCGGCAGGAAGAGGCTCAACGGCTTGGCCGTATCCTGAGACCCAAGGCCAAGAATTCCTATTTTTATTCGCTGGTGTCCAAGTATACTGTGGAGGAGGAATACGCCGACAACCGTCGCCGCTTCCTGACCGAGCAGGGGTATCGCTACACGATCGAGGCATGGGAGGAGGGTGAATGGGCGCCGTAGAAATGAAGCGCTGGAAGGATGCGCTGATTGCCGATCGCGACGACGCGCTCATCGCGGCGGCCTTGCGTTGGTTCGGCCCCCTGAAAACGCCATTCAACAAACATGAACTCGTAGCGAGGATCGAAGGATTCCTCAGGCGTGATGAAACGGTCGGCGCCATTGTCGCCCTGTTGGACCGGACCGATCGCCTGGTCGTCGCCATGATCAAGATCGCCGGCGATATACCCTGTTCCGTGCTCGAGCGATTCCTCGAGCATCGGGCGGGAGCGGTGGGTGTCCCCGCGGCGCACCGCCGTCTGGGCAATATGGTTTCACGCCTGATACTGTTTCGGTATCGGGACGACGAAGGAGCCGATTTCTACGGCATTGCTCCACCCCTGCAGGAGGCCGTATTTGCGGCGGTAAGCGAGAACGATCTCGCTCCCGGCGCAGTCATGGCGGAGCTTGCCGAAGTTCCGGATCCCCTGGCGGGTTTTTGCGCGCTTATATCGGCGTGCGCCCAGGTCAAGGTAGCCTTCAGGAGCAGAGCTGTGCTGTCCCGGAGTGCCTCCGCTCTTGTCGAGGCTTCCGCCCCGTGGGTACTCGGCGAAGGGAATACCTTCGCCCTGTTGCTTTCGTGCCTGCAGGGAGCTGGCGCTTTTCGTATCGATGAGGATGGAAAGCCCGTCGCCGACCCGCGTCGCTTCGTGGCGCTCGCGGACGTGCTGGGAGATTCACTGGTTCCCGCCCTCATCGCGGCCAGAGGGGACCGAAGCGAACCTGGAAACGCAAAGGCTGCATCGGTCCGTGATCTGCCCCGGCACACACTGTCCCCGCCGCTTCGGACTGCCTTGGTCGCAGAAGCGACGGTAGCGCTCCCTGGCGGACTGGTATTCCCCCGGCCCGAGTTGGAAAGCCTCGTTTGCAGCATCGTGGTACGGCGTTTGCGGGTCTTGGGCGACGCTGGAAACCGCGACGTGAAGGATTTGCTTGTCAACGGCTCGGCCGTGCTCGACCTTGTGCTCGGGCTCGTGGATACCATGATTGGGCTCGGCATATTTCCGGGTGGGGATGCCAGGTTCGCGGGTACCGGAAGCGGACGGCGT
>SPCK01000315.1 GCA_004525355.1 Spirochaetales bacterium | reverse complement strand
CATCGAACCGCGCGTTCGAGTCGACGGCCGGGTTGGGTGTCCTCTTTACGCGGACAATACGCCCTTTCACTGTACCGTCTACGAGGCGCGTCCGCTGATCTGTCGCATGTTCGCCTTTTCCGCCGTTCGCGATAAACGGGGGTACTCGAGTTTTTCGTTGTGCAAGTTCATGTCCGCTGCTGGAATGTCGATGACGACCAGGAGCGCGAGCGGCAGCGGGTTGTCTTCGGCGTTCGGCGCGGAGCCTCCGGTCATGGCGGATTTCGGTACCGAACTTGTATCGATCGATCCATCGTCGTCCGACCAGCGACGCTCCCTGCATGAGGTCCTGGGCGACGCGCTTTCGCAAGTATTGTTCCTGGCGATGCTTGGAGCTGAAGGCGATCCGGACAACGACGGTCCCGATCAGTCGCCGCCCTTGCACAAGGCTAGCTGAACTCTCTGGGTTTTCGGATAGCTACAGGAGCGAACCCGCCGGCAGGTAGCGTTCCGGTATTTCCCAGATGACGACCCTTATGCCGTTTTCTTCCAGGACGCCACTCTCCAGGGCCGTGTTCATTGGCTGGAAGGGTCCCTCGCCTTCTTCAGCCAGGTTGAGTACGTCCATGCCAAGGGCTTCTTTCAGAAACCCGTCAAAACCCCAACTCGATTCGGCGCTGTAACTGGTACCGACCAAGGCGACCGGTATTTCCTGGGCGCCAAACAACAGATCGGCCTCGTTGCCATCCTCATCGCCGCCCACCGTATCGAACTTGTACACATCCAAAGTATCTGCCCGCGGCAAGGGGCGCCAAGGCACTCCATGCCGCGGCAGGAAAGCCAGAAGATCCCCCGGGTATGTGGCTATACCCTCGACCCGCGCCGTACACGAGAGGCGGGAGAGGCCGGAGGCTTGCGGCAATGCGATTACCGTATCGGCTATCTCCCGAGCGGCCAGTCGGGCACCGGCGGGTCCCCAGTGGGTATCGGTTCGCAGGAACAGGGGAAACGCATCGGCTTGAGCGATGAAGGCCGAGGCCAGATCCGGCGCGGCTACATCCAGGTCGTCCAGGAGATCGAGGATGGCCGCGTAACGCCAGGGAAACGGCACGTCCCGCCAGCGCTCGCCCAGCTCATTCCCATAGATTCTTACCTTGGCCGGTACCGGCGCAATGACCAGGACGATACCCAGCGCTGCCAGCCGATCCCGTACCCTGCCTATCTCGACACGCGGATCCTCCGGCAGAAAGCCGAGATCGGCCTCGAACTCCTCGGAAGAGAACAGCCAACCGTTTTCCCCGACGAGGACGCCCTTGAATCCCTCACCGAACAGGCCGTAACGCAAGCCTGCTACCAACTGGGCGGCGATTTCCTTGAAAGGCAACGCCCCGTCGAAGGCGATCCGCAGTCGGTCTGCCGCCTGACCGTTTACAAATTCCTGCCTCGTCGGACGTTCAACCCGGGTATTTACCAGAGTCGCGCCGCCTGCGGCCAGACCCGCTACGAGGAGTGCGACCAGTCCGAGAAGCTTGTATCTGTCGCGAGACGAAGAAGTCCTCATCGGTACTCCTAAAATTGAAAATACAGAAAGGGCGAATATGAATCCGCCGCCAACTTGATCACGGCCAAAACTCCCAGGACCGCCCACAGTGGCCAGGACATACGCAAACCCCCAGCCCTGATTCTTCCCTGATTTGCCGTGCCCGTTTCAGCCAGCTCACCGGCGCGCGCCCGTTCCCTGGCGCGTGGCTCGACCGCGATCAGGACGAGTCCGGCCGCAAGGGCGAGCAGCTCCATGCCGCCCAACTGCCACGAGTATCCGGACCCGAGCGCCCAGCCCCTCGCGCCGACCATCCCGGACAACATTCCGGCGGCGCTCCCGAGATCGGTCGCCCGGAAGAGTACCCACCCGAGGAGTACGGCCAGCTGGGTCGGAATTATTCCGACCTTCACGGGTCCCGACAATCCCTGCCTGGATCGGGCATCCCGCCGCAGGCGTTCGATCGCCAGCAGAACGCCATGCCAGCAGCCCCAGAGAACGAAGCTCCACGACGCCCCGTGCCACAAACCGCCAATCGCCATCACCAGGAACAAGTTCAGGTATGTTCTCCCGAGACTTCGACGGTTGCCGCCCAAGGGGAGGTATAGATAATCCCTGAGCCATGACGACAGGCTGATGTGCCAGCGCCGCCAGAAATCGGTTACGCTGGAGGCCCGGTACGGCGTGTCGAAATTTTCCATGAACGTGAAACCCATCATGTGGCCCAGCCCGATGGCCATATCCGAATATCCGGAAAAATCGAAGTACAGCTGTACGGCGTAGGCCAGAACACCCAACCACGCCTCGGAGGCGCTCGGCGCAACCAGCGAGAAAGCCGCGTTGGCGATGGGAGCGACGGCATCGGCAATCAGGACCTTGCGGCACAGGCCGACGACGAAGCGGCCGAGTCCATAAGCCACCCGGGTCGATGAATGCGTCCGTTGGCGTAGCTGACCGGCAAGATCCTTGTAGCGCAGGATGGGTCCTGCCACCAACTGCGGAAAAAGCGCGACATAGGCCGCCAAGTCGATAAAATCATGGGCGGGCGGAGCGTCGCCGCGGTACACGTCAATCACGTAGCTCATCGATTGGAAAACGTAGAATGAAATGCCTACCGGGAGCACCACGTTCCATGCGGACAGCGGCGCCGAGCCACCCAGCCCGAATAGTGCGTTCAGGGTATCAATCCCGAAATTGAAATACTTGAAGTAGCCCAAGACGGCCAGGTTGAGCGATACGGCGAGTACGACGATGCGCCTTGCGCGTACCCGCCCGTCAATCCCGTCCGCCGCCGATTCGCGGGCCAGGCCCAGGCCGGCCAGCCAGTTGCCAATGCTGACGGCGATCAACAGGAAAAGAAAATCGATTCGCCAGAAACCGTAAAAAACCCAGCTACCCGCGAGAATCCAGGCGCTGCGATACCGCGCCGGGACCAGAAAGTAGATCCCGAGGAAGATCGGCAAGAACAGGAAAAGAAAAAGCGGGGAGCTGAAAACCATGGAGCGCTCACTCCTTCTCGACGCTCGCGGTCACGGCGAACGTCCGCGGTCCGCTGGGTCCGTCGGCCAGGAAAAACGAATACGACGACCCGCGCGTCATGCGCAGCTCAAGGTCGCCCCCGAGTTTGACGCCGGAGCGATACGCCGCGAGCGTTACGGTAACGGCGTTGACCGCGACCTGGGTCGATGTCCCGAAAGCGATCCGATCCAGTACGCCGGTCTTGCCGTTCGCTGTCTTGAGCTCGGTCTCGGCCCCGGACGCCATATTGTAGAAGTACAGCTGGGCGCGCGCGGGGTCGACATGGCGCTCGTCCCTGAGGATGACCAGGGTCGTAGCCAAGGCGACGAT
>SPCK01000479.1 GCA_004525355.1 Spirochaetales bacterium | reverse complement strand
GCGAACATGGACTGACCATCCTGGCGGACGAGGTTTACCAGGAGAACGTGTACAGAGCAGGCGACCGCTTCACGTCCTTTGCCAAGGTCATGCACAACAAGGGTGAAGAAAACGTATCCTTGTTCAGTTTCCATTCCACCAGTAAGGGCTTCCTGGGCGAGTGCGGGCACCGGGGCGGTTATTTTGAGATACGCAATATACCCACTGACGTGACCGCGCAGATCCTGAAGCTGCAATCGGTCGGGTTATGCGCCAACCTTCCCGGCCAAGTGGCCGTGTACTGCATGGTACGGCCGCCCAGGAAAGGCCAGCCCAGCTACGATGAATATATCCGCGAACGCGACGCAATCCTGGGCGAGCTCAAGACACGCGCGCGGCTCCTCGCGGACGGGCTCAACGGAATACCCGGTATACGCTGCAACGATGTCGCAGGCGCCATGTACGCATTCCCGCGTGTTGACCTGCCGACGGGCAGGAGCGACACCCAGTGGTGCATGCAATTACTCGAAACCGAGGGTATCTGCGTCGTGCCAGGCTCCGGCTTTGGTCAGGTACCGGGCACCGCGCATTTTCGCACGACCATTCTGCCCCCAACCGCGAAGATCCGGCAGGTGGTGGAAAAGATCGCCCGCTTCCATGAAGGGTATAAATAAGCAATAAACCAACGAGATACACAGGCACGGAGCTCGCAGGACATCGGATGGGATCAAGCGATATTTCTTACCGATACCTATCCGTGCT
Organism: Spirochaetales bacterium; assembly: GCA_004525355.1. Classification (GTDB taxonomy): domain Bacteria; phylum Spirochaetota; class Spirochaetia; order Treponematales; family UBA12059; genus UBA5200. The sequence continues at coordinate 1,425 of SPCK01000479.1, read as the reverse complement.
GTTCTTCGTGTCTTCGTGGTTCGATTTCCAGGAGGAACAACATGGAATATAAAGCAAGCCACATTCTGGTCAAGGATAGGGCGCTGGCCCAGGATATCGTACGACGTATCAAGCAAGGGGCTGATTTCGCCTCCATGGCGCGCGAGTATTCAACGTGCCCCTCCAAGTCGTCCGGTGGCGACCTGGGATGGTTCGGCCCGGGCAAGATGGTTCAGCCCTTCGAGTACGCCTGCAAGAACCTGGGCGTCGGTTCGATTTCCGACATCGTGCAGACGCAGTTCGGTTACCACCTGATCAAGCTGACTGGTAAAAAAGACTGATTCTCAATAGTGCCACGAAGTTGACGAAGGCAAAGGAGCGCACGAAAGCAAGGAATTGGGATTGACCGCCTGCACTTCGTGTCTTTCGTGTTCTTCGTATTACTCATGTCCTTCGTGGTCCCTTTGTTTAAACGGAGAAAATCATGAATGAAGAAACCAGGTGGTTTGCAAGTGACAACAACGCCGCCACGCATCCGAGGATCATGGAAGCCCTGGCTCGCGCCAACGTCGGGCATGCCATAGGCTATGGCGATGATCCGATAACGGCCCGCGCCGAGAAAACCGTGGGTGCCCTCTTCGGAGACGGCTCGGTCGTGCGTTTCGTGCTCAACGGCACCGGCGCCAACGTATACGCCATTGGTTGCTTCGCTGGCCAGGGAGACGCGGTCATCTGCACCGAGTGTGCCCATATCCTCGTCGACGAGACCGGCGCGCCAGAAGCGGTGACCGGCGCCCAACTCGTCCCCATCCATACCGCCAATGGCAAGCTGGCGGCGCATGACGTCCTTGAAGTGATCGAGACCTACGGCGACACGCACAAGCCCAAGCCGACCGTCCTGTCCCTGAGCCAGCCCACCGAATTGGGGACCATCTATTCAATCGCCGAATTGAAGGAACTCTGCGACCTTGCCCACGCACACGGCTTGTTCGTGCATATCGATGGAGCCAGGCTGTCCAATGCGGCGGTCGGCCTTGACGTCGACCTGAAGGCCATCGTAGGCGACTCGGATGCCGTTTGTTTCGGCGGCACCAAGAACGGGCTGATGTTCGGCGAGGCGGTTGTATTCATGCCACGGGTCGCCAAGGCTCTGCCCGACACTGCCCGCCTGCGCAAAACCCGCCTGCAGCTGGCCAGCAAGATGCGCTACATAGCCGCCCAGTTCGAGGCATACGTGAATGAAAACCTGTGGCGGGAGAACGCCGCCGCCGCCAATGCCTCGGCGCGGCGCTTGGTCGAGGGCCTGGAAAAACTGGATATTCGCCTCGAATACCCGCCACAGACCAACGCCGCCTTCGTGCGGATACCGCATCCGGTGGCCGAGGAACTACGCGTCAAGCGCTTCTTCTATGACTGGGAAGGCGGCATCGTCCGCTGGATGGCAAG
>SPCK01000172.1 GCA_004525355.1 Spirochaetales bacterium | reverse complement strand
GTCTGTCCGTTCCCGCGGTCGTTATTCTCTATTTCCTCAGGACCCGATGGAAATCGCTACCGGTAGGATCCACGTTCATTTGGCGACTTCTCGTCGACAAGAACGATGGCGGCCGTCGGCTCCGCAGGCGATCGCTCCTGCTGCTTGCCCTCCAGCTCGGAGCCGCCATCGCCGGGACCCTGGCCGCTGCCGGTCCCAGATGGAAGGCCGAACGCCTCCTGGAGCCGGGTTTGGCTTTCCTCGTTGACGCGTCGGCCAGCATGTCCGTTCCCGACGGTCCCGACGGCGGGGCACGAATAGGATTGGCGGCACGTATCATCGCGGAGCGACTGACGGCGACGGCTCCCGGTACACCCTTGGCCCTGTTGGCGGGCTCGTCACGATTGGATCCGGTTTTCGGTCCATCGAAGGACAAGGAAGGCCTGCTTCGAGCCGTACGGGAAATAAGCGCCTCGGGGCGGGGCCTTGCGGAGGATACCGTGGCCGCCGGGCTCAAGGCCTGGTTGGCCGCGAGGGAGGAATCATGGACCGTGCTGTTCGTGACCGACGGCTGTCTGGAACAGGGAGGCAAACCCCTGGCGGACGCGGCCGGGAATACACTCTCGACCGAGATCGTCGGAAGTCGTCCGCCCCCGCCGTCCGTGAGCGGCCTCCGGCTGCGCGACGAGGGAGGCCATGTATTCGCATCGTTTCTGGCGTTCAACGGATCGGTGGAGATAGCCGACGCGATGGCAACCATGATGAAAGACGACGAGCCCCTCGCAGAGGAAAGAATCGCGCTTGAACCCGGCTGGAGCCGCCACGACCTCGACTGGGCAGGCACCGCGGGAACGGGCGCCTACGAGCTTGCCGTCAGGGCCACTACTTCAGGCGATGAACCTGCGGATTCGCAATGGCCTGGAGGGCGGTATCGCGTTGCGGTCAATCGGATACTACCGGCTCGCGTGCTCGTTATCGGTCCACCCGACCCGTACCTGCGCATTCTCCTGTCGAGCAGTGGAGTGGAAGCCCTTGGATCGACCGCGCTCCCGACAAATGCGGCGCCCGGCGAATGGGACTTGGCCGTGTCCTGCGGTCCCCCGATCCCCGAGGAATTCCCGGCTGACGTTCTACTTTTGGGACCGGAGGCGACGAGTGCCGCTGCGTTGCCTGACACCCAGACCGCCGGAGCGATTCCCGAGGCACGTTCGCCCTTCCACCCGGTGAACCGATACGTGGACTGGTCGGAATTCGGCTCGTCCGCCGGGTTCAGCCTGAAAGCGCCGCCGGAGGCCAGTGTCCTCGCGTCGGTTTCGGATTCGCCAGTGGCGGCCGCTTGGACAACCCGAGCCGGCTACCGCCGCGTCGCCCTGGCTGTCTCGCCATCAGGCAGCCGCTTTGCCCTCAGTCCGTCCTGGCCGGTATTCCTGCGCAATGTCCTCTCTTGGTGCAGGCCGCCCGTCGACCGGCAATCGGCATGGACCCTGGCTGCAGGCCAACCCGTCGAGCGTGCCGCCGGGCCGGAATTCTCCGCAAAAGGGGTTTCCTTCAGAAGGACAGGATCCAGGATTATCCTGCAGGCTGACGTACCCGGCTGGTTTTCCTGGAGCGATCGAACCGTGTCGGGTCCCGTCTCGGGAACTATCGCGGTGAATATACCGGCATCCGAACTTGACGCCATGCCGCGCACCGGGACGCCTCGGCCGGGAAGCGATGTTCCCGCTGCCAGGCTGGTTCTGGTGGAGACCGACCTGTCCCCCATCGCGATCGCCGCAATGCTGGCATTCCTTGTTGCCGAGTGGCTGCTCTGGCGCGGCAAGAGCAAACGGAGAAGCGCTCATGGCTAGATCGCCTGTCCGTTTTCTGGCTTTACTCCGAACCTGCGCCGTCGCGGCAGCCGTTCTGGCCCTCGTCGATCCGCACCTCCGGGTCGTCGTTCAATCCCGCTCAGTTGTCATCCTGATCGACGTTTCAGATTCCATGGGCCAGGACGGGCGAGCCCGGGCCCGGGAAGCAGGTCTTGGCATCCTCTCTGCCATGGGGAAAAAAGACCGTGCAGCGGTAGCGCTCTTTGCCGGAGACCCGGCCTTGGTCGCGGCCTTGTCGAGTCCCGACAAAGCGGCGACCGCCTTATCGGCGACGCATCTGTCCGCGCCCGATCCCCGGAGTACCGATCTGGAAGCCGCGCTGGCCCTGGCTCGGACCATACTCATGGACGCTCCCGGCGAACGGCTCGTGGCGCTCGTATCCGACGGCAGATCGACCGCCGGCCCCGCCCCGGCTCCCGACGGATTGTCGACGTCTGGGATACGCCTGTTGGCTGTACCGATCGGAACGAGTCCCGCCCAGTCGGGAAACCTTCAATTGGCGTTGCCCGATTCAGCCAGGCCCGGCGAATCACTGGCAGGAACGGCACGCATAGGAGCCCAGATTCCGGGGCGTTATGAGTTGATCATCCGGACCGACGGGCGGGAATCAGCGACTGTCCCCATCGAGTCGGACGGAAATGCCGTCTCCCTGCCATTCGCCGTCGAGGCCGGAACCGGGCCGTACTCGCGGATAGATGCCATCTTGCGCGCGACCGATGGACGGGAGGCGGATTCCGCGTCCGCGCTCGTCAAGCTTGGAGGAGCCGGACTCGCCCTCGTGGCCGCAGGATACGGTACCTCACCGATCCCGGACGCGCTCGCGGCGCAAGGAATACCGGCGCGAAACATGGCGCCCGGATCCCTTCCCCCGACCGCGCAGGAATACGCGAGCGTCTCCTGCGTTATCCTCGATGACGTACCTGCCAGCTCGATTCCGGTCGGGTCGCTTTCAGCTCTCGATGCGTACGTATCAGGTGGCGGCGGGCTCCTGATCGTGGGAGGATCCTCGTCGCTCGGGCGTGGCGGCTACTATGACAGCCCACTCGAACGGCTCCTGCCGGTGGATACCGACCTGCGCAAACGCCTGTTGTTCACCCGCGCACGATTGTTGTTCATCATCGACGCCTCCGGATCGATGAGCGAAACGGTCGGCAATACCGCGAAACAATTGGCGGCCATGAGGGCGGTAGCCGCGGCTCTGGGCGAACTCAATCCCCAGGACGAGGTGGGCATCCTGTCTTTTGATTCTGTCCCGCGCTGGGTCCACCGTTTCGCACCGGCTACCGACGGAGAAATGGCTGTCGCGTCGCTCTCGTCCATGTACCAAGGCGGCGGTACGGACATAGAGGGAGCCGTACTCGAGGCGCTCAGGGCGTTCGGGCCACCGGGGCCTACCAAACGGCACGCGATACTGCTGTCCGACGGCTTCTCGGCCCGCTACGATCCGGCCGCGCTCGCGCAGCGATTGAATGCCGCCTCCGTCTCGTTGAGCGCGATCGCCGTTGGCGAGGACGTCAACGAGGATGAACTCCGCGCTCTTGCGGAAGGTTCGGGAGGCTCATACTATCGCGCCGAGTTGGATGCGCTGCCCCTCGTCACCAGCGCCGAGGCGGCCAGCCTGTCCCGCGACTTGATCATCGAAGGCCGCGTCGATATACAACCGGAAGCCGACTCGGATTTCGGGACCCGGCTGGCATCGGGTGCCCCGCCCATACAAGGATACGTACTGGTCAGGGCGCGTTCTCTCGCGACGGTCCATTTGAACGCGCGCCTGGGCGAGAACGAGGCGGATCCCCTACTGATCGAATGGCGCTACGGCGCCGGCAAGGTCGCGGTATTCGCATCGGATTCCGGAAACCGTTGGCTGGCCCCATGGTCGGGCCGGCCGGTCTATAACCGCATATGGGCATCCATGGTGCGCCGCATCGAAAAGCCGACCGCCGATTCCGGCCTGCGCGCACGAACATTTGCCGAAGACGGCCGGGCGCGGATCGTTGCTGAGGCACTGACAAGCGACGGCTCCCTTGCATCGGGTCTCAGAATAATCGGTACGGGCTCGGACGGACAATCGTTCGTGCTCGCCGAGACGGCGCCCGGGCGATACGAAGCTCGGGCCGATCCGGGTAAGGGCCTATCAGTGTTTGACCTTCGTGTCGAGGGCGGCGGAGATTCTGATACGCCAGACACGTATATGCATACCATGGCTTGGGCCTGGACCCCGGCAAGCATCGAATCGCCGGAAGCGGGACGGGACGACGAGACACTGGCGCGCCTCGCCTCGCAAACCGGGGGAGCGCTTCTATCGTCAAGCGGCGTACAATTACCGGCCCTTCGCGGTGGAACGGCCTCCTTGAGCCTCCGATGGGAACTGTCGAGCCTGGCGCTGATCCTGTTCATTGCCGAGTTGCTCAAGCGAAGCGTGTTGCATGGGCGCGTGGGAGCTGCCCGTGCCTCGATTTCTTCATGGATATCCGCCCGCCGCGCCGACGCGGACGCCCTCGAAACGCCTCTGTCGCGACGGTAAACCCGGCGTAGATCGTGATTACCGCGTCATTCTGCCCTGTACAATGTCCAGAGGCCGCTGGCAATCACCAGATCGGTAGCGAAAGCCAATAGCCAGCTCCAGAAAGCCGGCCTGAACAGGATACCGTTGGAACGAAAATCGATTCCTTGGATAAATCGCACCAGGACAACGCGCGCAAGCCATACGATCAGGATGAGCACAAGTACCGCAACCGAGGTTTTCCTGGATATCGGCCTGAACGAGTCGACAAGCAGAAAGAGACCGCAGGCGAGTTCAATGATGCCGAATACGACCTCGAGCGTCGTGTGGTTGCGGCTCAATCCGAACAAGCCCTCACCCGCCTGGGGAATGATACCCGTTAGACCCAAGACAACGAAGAATAGTCCGAAAGCCATTCTCTGCAGGGCGATAGCCGAAAGGCCCCTATCCCGCATTCTTGTCTGTGCCATGATTCGCTCCTTTGGAATGATTCGCGCTTATGGTAACAGCATATTCATAAATGGAGAAGAGCGCATCCATGTCCCCAGGGGAGTCGCCCTTCCGGGCTCGGGCATCCTGCCCTCGTCCTACAGGCCGGGGTTCGCGCTGTCGGCGCCTTCCCTGGCGCCTTTCCGCCGCTCCCGCGGCGCGCGCTCACCCGTGTCGCGCTTTGCGCGAATTCACATGGTACGGATTTACGGCCCGCTGAAAGCGAGCTTCGAAACACCTCCCCTAGGGGAGTCGGCTTGCGCTCGATCGCCTCCTGCGTTCTCGCTCCAGCCCGCCTCTTCGCCTCTCGGCGCTTCCATTCGCCTCGCGCTCGCTCTGTGCTCGCGACGGCTCCTCGGTTCGACTCCCCTAGGGGCTTATTAAAAAACCTGACCCGGCGGTAGCCGGATCAGGTTATTTTAGCCCCTAGGGGAGTCGCCCTTCCGGTCTCGGACATCCTGTCCTCAACCTTCAGGCCGGGGTTCGCGCTGTCGGCGCC
>SPCK01000288.1 GCA_004525355.1 Spirochaetales bacterium | reverse complement strand
TCTGAATGATAGGCCTGCAACTCGTAGAACGGCACTCCCAAATACTCACGGACGCTCATGATGTGCTTTCCTCCCCCCGGCGCGCGCGGCCCTGACATCGTCGATATACACTATAATGGACCCCAAACCCAAAAGAAAGGCTAAAACCACCGGGAACCAGTCGCCAAAGGCCAGGTACGGCGTGATTTCCCCGGTATAGACCGGCACGTTTACGGCCCTAGCATCGGCCTGGAAAAGCGGCAGTATGTCGCTTATGGACCCGTCAGGAAGAACCACCGCGGATACGCCGCCATTGGTGGAGCGAACCAGGGTGCGCCTGAGTTCGACGGAACGAAATCTGGAAGCGACGAAATGCTGAATTTCGGCCGATCGGGTGAGCGACCATGAATCGTTGGTCAAGTTGATCAGTATCTCCGCACCGTCGAGCACGAAACGTCGGCACAGGTACGAAAAAGCATCCTCGAAACAGATCGGCGCGCTGAATCGCACCGTCCCGGCCTCACGGGTCGGCAACTCAAAAACGGTCCGTTCTGTCCCCATGCTCCATCCGGATTCAAGGCCAACCACGTTCTGGATGAAGTTTCGAACCGCCGGTACATCCCAGAAGGGAATGGCCTCCGCAAAGGGAACGGCATGCATCTTGGCATAGCTCGCGCGTTTCCTGCCATCGGGTCCAATGAGTATGACCGCATTGGTGGCCTCCAGTTCGTCATCTACGTAGAACAATTCAGGGGCGCCGGTAAACAGGCTGACGTTATGCTCCGCAAGGAACGGCCCGAGGGGGTCGGATGGAGGCATACGGGCGAAATACCGGACAAAGTCGTCGTAGTCGCGCCTGAGCGTGGTTTCGCTGAACAGCACGACGTCGGGCTTCGCATCCGCTTCACCGATAGCCCGTCTGGCAAGGGCAAGGGAAATATCCAGGGATGCAAGCTCGCCGCCGACCACCCCCCATGAATCCACGTTCTGCTGCACCATGATTGCCCGAAGCAGGCCCCGAGGTTCCCGTTGCCGGGCCAAGGCGACCGATCCATATCCCAGTATCCCGATAAGCAGTACGAGTGCCGCCACCAGGTGTCCCAGCGCAAGGCACGCCCTGCAGGGGCCTGCCACAGGTCGCTGGGGAAAGATACGCGCAGCCAATCGCAGGGCATCAAGTGGATATGTAACTGGAGGAAGCGCCTCATCCGGCGGCGAGAGCAGTTCTCCCGCCGAGGCCGATATCCAGGCAAGCATGAAGGAAAGTCCGTAAACGCCGGTGGATTCCACGATCTGGATGGCAGGAAGCACGGTATTCCAGGAATACGGCAGCAGCCCCCACGGATACCCCAGGAATCCATTGGACTTCGACCATTCGAAAACGCTCCAGACGGCGGCGAAGGCTATGGTTCGCGCAAGGCCGCCCCGTTTCAGGGCACCCCGCAGGTAGAGGCCCAGCACACCGTATACCAGCATGTAGGCGACGATCGAACTCCCGAGGGTCCACACACGAAAATCCTGGAAAAACCACAGCCAGTAGCTGGACAGCCCGTGCGCCAGGCCGCCAAAGATGGCGCTGTACAGGAAGGCACCCTTGAAGCTGCGGGCTCCGTCGATCGCCAGATATAGGGGAACGAGGGCGATGAGGCCAAGCGCCGGATTGCCCCAGGGGAACAGCTCATTGGGCAGGGCAAGCGGGAGGAGTACGCCCGAAAGCGCTGCGAAGAAGACCATACGAAGAATTCTCATCGGGGATCATCATACACCGACGAGTCGAACTTGACGATAGCGCCGTACCGGATTATTGTGTGCTTCATGGTCAAGGCAGTTTTCCCGGGTTCGTTCGACCCGCCGACCTACGGTCACCTCAATATCATTGAGCGTGCGAGGACCGTCTTCGAGGAGATCCTCGTCGTCGTCGCGGTCAACAGGACAAAAAGTTCCAATTTCACCGCCGAAGAACGAATGGCTTTCATGACTGAACTGGTATCTCCGTGGCCGAATGTGTCTGTGCATACCTACGACGCCCTGGTCGTCAACTTTGCTCGTGCGCACCACTGTAGCGTCCTGCTTCGCGGCGTCAGGAGCGTCCAGGATTTCAGCTACGAGTTCGAGCTTTCCATCATGAACAAGGGCCTGGGGCCCGAAATTGAAACTTTTTTCATGCCGACGGATCCCAAGTACTTCGTGCTCCGTTCCAGTGCGATAAAGGAATTGGCCACTTTCGGTGGCGACGTCAGCAGCATGGTCCCTCCAGTAGTCGCAAAAGCCCTGGAACGTTTCTTCCCGATATAGGGAATCTATGCGGACACGGTTTTTTTACTTCGCGAGCCGGACATACCCGGTCTCATCTTGACAAAAGCACGTAGTTCCGTTATTTTAGCGCGGTATCCGCAACGGCACTATCAATTGGGAATGAGGTTTTTATGGCTGTACCCAGATTTAACACTTCCAAGGCCAGGACGCGCAGGCGCCGCTCTATCAATATGAAGCTCGTCGCCCCAAACGTCGTTGCCTGTGGCAATTGCGGCAATGCCGTCATATACCACAGGGTGTGCCCGAAGTGCGGCTTTTATCGCGGCCGGCAGGTAATCAAACCCGAGACTAACGCGTAAAGGAGAGCCTACATGGACGAACTGTACGAGAAGATCAAGAAAATAATTGCAGACAAGCTTGAGGTCGAGGAAGACAAGATCAACCTTGACGCCAGCTTCCGCCAAGACCTCGGAGCCGACAGCCTCGACACCTACGAGCTTGTCTACGGCATCGAGGAAGAGCTCAAGATCCGCATCCCGGACGAGAAGGCCAACGAGTTCGAAACCGTCCGCGACGCGTACGATTTCATCAAGTCCCAGATGTAAACCCTCGGCCGGACACCCTGTCCGGCCGATTTCACACCAACAGGAGGCCGCGACCGTGCCCTTCCGAACCGGCGAACCGAGCCGTGAACGCAGGGAACAGCTCGCGGCTTTTCAAAAGACTCTCTCGTTCCGATTCAAGGATCAAGCACTTCTCAATCAAGCCCTCACCCACCGCTCCCATGTCAACGAGGACGCACACTCCCGCGGCAACAATGAACGGCTCGAGTTCCTCGGAGACGCCATACTAGGCATGGTGGTGGCAGCCTACCTGTTCAGCAAGTTGGGTGACAAGGCGGAAGGCGACCTGGCGAGAATCAAGAGCTTTGTCGTTTCCGAGGATACCCTCTCCGGTATCGCCGCAGGGATCGGCATCGACATGCTGATTCTTTTCGGCAAGGGCGAAGAACGATCGGGCGGCCGCGGCAAGAAAGCCATCCTCGCCGATGCGATGGAAGCGGTCTTCGGCGCCGCCTACCTTGACGGTGGCTTCGACAAGGCGCGCGACCTGATCTTACGGTTCCTGACGCCGGAAGTAGCCAAGGTGCTGGAAGACCGGCATCACAAGGACTACAAGACGCTCCTGCAGGAATACGCGCAGAAGCGGCTCAAGACCTATCCGGTCTACGCGTTGGCCGGAAAATCCGGTCCCGACCATGATCGCACCTACCGGATAACCTGCAGCCTCAAGGGAACCGCCTGGGGCCCAGCCTCCGGCAAGACCAAGAAGGAAGCCGAGCAGTCAGCCGCAGCGCTTGCCTACGACTCCATCATCGAAGCGGGCGGTATCGAAGCGGAAGAACTGCTGGGCATAAAGAAATTGTAGTCCCATAGCCGATCGTTCCGGCATTCGCCGTAGCGCGGG
>SPCK01000038.1 GCA_004525355.1 Spirochaetales bacterium | reverse complement strand
GGGCAACAACCTGTACCTGTACGCGGGCGCCGCGTCCGACAACAACGCCTTCATCTTCTTCGATGGCGCGTGGAGCGTGCTCCAGCCCAAGATCGCCGACGGTACGTTCATCGTGCGCAATTCCGCCGAGGCCGTTGCCCTCTCCAAGACCGCGAAACTGAGCCGCGAGCAGCTCGGCAAGATCATCGGACAGGTCACCACCAACTGGGACTTCTCCTTTGCCAAGAACAAGGCTGAAGCCGACCTGACCAAGGCCACCACCTCAATGAAGGGCACCGTGTACATCTGCGCCCCGAACGACGGTACCGCCCGAGCCATCGCCGACGTCTTCCGTGCCGATCGCAGGGTCAAGACCTATTACATCACTGGCCAGGATGCCGAGGTCGCATCTGTCCAGTACATCATCGACGGCAAGCAGTCCATGACCGTTCTCAAGGATGTCCGCGTCCTCGTGAACGATGCCATCGCGGCCGCCATCGCCTATCTCAAGGGTGGCGCTCCCGCGAAGACGACGACCTACAACAACGGCAAGATCGATGTGCCGGCCAAGCCCTCCGCCATCACCACCGTAACCAAGGACAACGTGAAAGCCGCCATCGTGGATTCCGGCTACTATCCTTCGTCGTACTTCTCCGGCCTACAGTAAGAAATGATGAAAGGCCGTATGGCGCGTCAGTCGAACGCCGTGCGGCCAATTGCTTGAGGAGACGCCGGTAGGCCATTTGGTTTGCCGGCGTTGCCATGGCAGAAAGGATTCATTATCCTTTCTACGGTATTGTTGGGTACTTGTCGTACCGATATGACGTGATACCGAGCGTTTGTTGCAGTTGCATGATTTGCGGATCGGGGCCATCCGGCTCCCTTCTGCCTATGAATGAATGGAGGCCGGGATACTATGAACAAACCCATCCTGGAGATGAGATCCATTACCAAGACCTTTCCCGGCGTCAAGGCATTGTCGGAGGTAAGCTTCGGCGTAGCCAGGGGAGAGATACACTGCCTGGTCGGAGAGAATGGCGCCGGCAAGTCGACGCTCATGAAAGTCCTGAGCGGCGTGTATCCCCACGGGGATTTCAGTGGCGAGATACTGCTCGACGGCATCCCGCAAAGGTTCAGAAACATCGCCGACAGCGAGAAGGTCGGCATCGCCATCATTTACCAGGAACTTGCCCTGGTTCCCGAGATGACGGTATTCGAGAACATTCTCCTCGGAAATGAAATCACCAAGGGCATCAGTATCGACTGGAACGAGACTCTCAAACGCGCCAAGGAGATGCTCGCGCGCGTCAACCTTGACGTGGAACCGGCAACGAGGGTCAAGGACCTGGGCGTCGGGAAGCAGCAGCTCGTCGAGATAGCCAAGGCATTGTCCCGCGATGTCAAACTCCTCATCCTTGATGAACCGACGGCGGCGCTCAATGAAGCCGATTGCGACAATCTCCTGGATATCCTGAAGGACCTCAAGCGCCAGGGCGTTACGTCCATCATGATTTCCCACAAGCTCAAGGAAGTAATCCGTATCGCGGACACGGTAACCGTGCTTCGCGACGGCGAGACTATATGCACGCTTTCAGCCACGGAGGGCGCGGTGACCGAACCGGTGCTCATCAAGCACATGGTCGGGCGAGAAATTGACGATGTATTTCCCAAGCGCAAACACGAGCGGTCTAGCGAGGTGGTGTTTGAAGCGCGGGGCTGGAATGCCTGGGACCAAACGCTCGGCAGGGCAGTGCTCAAGGATATTTCATTCAAGGTCGCCAAGGGAGAGATCGTCGGTTTCGCAGGCCTCATGGGTTCAGGCAGGACCGAGCTGGCGCGAAGCCTGTTCGGAAACCCCGACGAGTACAAGACGAGCGGCGAAGTGTTCGTCGGCGGTCAGGCCATGCGGTTCCAGTCGCCCAAAGACGCGATCAAGGCCGGTTTGGCATACGCCTCGGAGGACAGAAAGGGCAACGGATTGGTCCTCATCCAGGACGTGAAGGAGAATATCACGCTGGCAAACCTCAAGGCGCTCAGCCGGCGCGGAACCATCGACGACAATGCCGAGATCAAGGTAGCCAATAAATACAGGGACGCTTTGCGCATCAAGACGCCGAGCATTGACCAGAAGGTATTGAACTTGAGCGGCGGTAACCAGCAAAAGGTATCCATCGCCAAGTGGCTGTACGTCAATCCGCGGGTCCTGATCCTCGATGAGCCCACCCGTGGAATCGATGTCGGCGCAAAATATGAAATCTACATGATAATGAACGATTTGGTCGCACAAGGCATGAGCATCATCATGATTTCGTCTGAATTACCCGAAGTCCTTGGAATGAGCGACAGGGTGTACGTGGTTTCGCAGGGACGCATAACCGGAGAAGTGTCTGCCGCTGAAGCGGACCAGGAATCGGTCATGCGCCTGGCAACGATGTAAAGGAATCAGGAGGAACAGTCTATGATCATCGCCGATCTGCGCAAGACCCTGCGCCACAACATCCGTGATTACGGTATGTACATCGCCCTCTTTGTCATCATGGCCTTTTTCACGGTCATGACCCAGGGCATTTTCATTTCCTCGCGCAATATATCCAACCTGATGAACCAGACGGGCTATATCGCCGTACTCGCCATCGGCATGACCCTGGTCATCGTCATCAGGCATATAGACTTATCGGTCGGCTTCCTGGCGGGGTTCCTCGGTGCCGTCGCAGCTATTGCCATGACGTCCTGGGGACTCCCGGTCGGCATCGCGATTCCCTTGGTACTTGGCTTGGGCGTGCTGGCAGGTTTGGCCACCGGTCTTCTCGTGGCCAAGCTCGGCATACCGTCGTTCGTGGCTTCCCTGGCCGGCTGGCTGATCTACCGCGGCGCCCTCCTGATGGTAACGCTCAAGACGGGCACCATCATCATTACGGACAATGTCTTCAACGCGATAGGAAACGGTTATATTCCCGATATCTTCCCGGAAATCGAAATATTCGACGGCATGCACAAACTGACCCTCCTCCTGGGAATCATTGTCAATATCTGGTTCCTGTTCAGGTCCGTTCGGGACCGCAAGAGCAAGATAGCCTACGATTTCGAGGTTCTGCCAAAGGGCGTATTCATTATCAAGCTTGTGTTCATCTCGGTGCTGCTGCTGCTCATCACCTGGAACCTGGCTGGCTACAACGGCCTGTCGTGGACCATCGTCATCGTGCTGTTCGTCGTGGTCCTGTACGATTTCATAACCCAGCAGACGGTGCTCGGCCGCCACATCTACGCGGTAGGCGGAAATCCGGAAGCGGCGGAGCTCTCCGGTATAAGCGTCAAGAAGATAACCTTGATGGTATTCGGCTCCATGGGCATGCTGGCCGGACTCTCGGGCATTTTGTTCGCGTCCCGCCTGCAATCCGCGACGACTACCGCGGGCACGCTTTTCGAGCTGGACGCCATCGCTGCCGCGTATATCGGCGGCGTCTCCGCGGCGGGCGGTGTAGGCAAGGTGACTGGATCCCTGGTAGGTGCCATCGTGTACATGTCGTTGACCAGCGGAATGAATCTCATGGGTACGGACATTTCCTCGCAGTATATCGTTCGCGGCGCTGTCCTGGCCGCAGCGGTCATCTTCGACGTGTACACCAGGAAGGCCAAGCGCTGATCTACGACTTTCGGAGCTTTGGCAGAGTGGGGTGATATGATGGGCTTGACCCGGCGGGGAGCTACCCGACGGAGGTGATATTCAGGCGACGCGGAACCTCCCCGCGTCGCCTTTTTTCTTGCATGGCCAAGTTGGTAGAGATGGGCGCGTCGGGCCAAGGCCCGACCGCGTGCGCCGCTGCAATCTCCCGTGCGCCGGGGTCGGCTCATGGCCGCGTCCGTCCCGGCCGCGGCGAAAACAAGCAGACGCGCCCGGGAGTATTTCCGCTTGCCCGCTCGCGCGCCGGCTATCCGGCCTGCGTCAAGCGTGCGCCTATTCCGGCCTTCTTGCCTGGGGCCGGCTTCAGGATTTTTTCTTCTTGCGGCCGCCTGCCGGGGTTTTCTTTTTTTTCGTGACCTTCGCGAGGGTTTCGTCGAATACCACGACTGTGCCGGCCATGTTTATCACGTCCCCTGATTCAAGTCGCCGCTTGGTAACAGTCTGGTTGTTTACGGTAATCGGCGCATCGGATACTACGGTGTACGCATTCCTGCCCTCGTCGAAGAGTATCGTTGCGTGCGAGGCTTTCAGTGAAGGATTCCCAACGATGCTGACGTCAGCGTTGGGAGCCGCGCCGATGACCGTCTGTTGGCCGGCGAGCGCGAAGAAACGCGTTGGTTGTCCCTTGGAAGAGAACAGGAGGCGGAGCCCGGCTTGGTCGGTTTCCCGCTCGAGCTTGAAGAGCACCAAGGCAAGCCAGAACAGGACGGCTACCAGGATGAAGAGTACGTAATAACCCTTGGGTTCCGCGGCGTTCTGCCCGAGTACCGTTCCCGCATAGTAATGGCGCGTCGCCACGTAGTCCCGGCCATCGGCACCCAGTACAATCGTGCGAACCCAGCGTTTCTCACCGCGATCCATGCCGGCTTGGTAATCCACCGCGATCTCGGCCAACACGTCGCGTCGGATGCCGTCATAGATGCCGGAAAGTTCCTCGCCGTCCATCGCGTCGAAGGAACGACCGCCGGACTCGGCCGCAACCGTGCCGAGCAGGGGATCCCTGACGTCTCCGAGGCGTACAGCGTATATGCTTACGCCGTCGCGCACGGCGGAGTCGATTACATCGGCTGGCACGGCGCTGCGCAGGCCCGTCTCCGGGTTGGGCTTGCCCGTGGTAAGGGCGTACGGGAAATTCTCGCCGTCCGAAAGCACGATCAGTACCCGTCTCCCGGGTTCGGAGGAAAAATCCTGCAAGGCGCGTTCCATGGACAGGTAGAGTTCCGTATAGGCGTCCTCGGATACGGGACGGCTCAGTTCGTCGAGCGCGCGGGAGACTTCTTCGGGAGCTGCGCCCGGTAGCGCGGCGTTCCAGTATCGTGTATTGAATACTGCCAGGCCGACCCTGTCCCGGGGACCAAGCCTGGACAGGAAGGCTTTGGCCGCGTATTTGGCTTGTTCGACGCGAAGATCCGCACGGTTGCCGCTTTCCTTCCCGGCCATGTCCGTCCACATGCTGCCGGAGTTGTCCACCAACAGAAAGAACGATATGCCTTCCTCGGCGTTGGGGTTCAGGGATATGCGTTTAATCGGCCTGGACTGGAAGTCGATGCCGTCTCCGGATTCAAATACCCGAATTCCGCCGCTTTCGATATCACTGGGAAACCCGAGTGCCGGCGCGGACAGGTACAGCCGCGTTTCCTGGAAGGACAACAGGCGCTCGGTTCCTATCTGTGTAATGGAAAGCCCCTGGGCCTGGGCGCTGATCGCGGCTGCGAGGGTCAGTAGCATGAATATCGTATATTTGATGGTACGCATGGTTCCGTCCTTCTGCTAGGAGAAGTAGCCATAAATGAATTTTGCCTTGCCTACGGCAAGTACGTCTTCGGGCCTGAGTGACCGGCCGGCCGGCGGTTCGTCGTTCAGGAGCAGTCGGGCAGAAGGTTTTTCCTGCTCTATGAAAACCTTGCCGTCTCTCAGGTACACGGTGGCATGAAGGACCTCGACCTCCGGATAGCCCTTGAGCACGATATCGCAGTCAGCCGCCGAGCCGATGCGCATCTTCTTGCTCAGTATGTAGTATTCCTTGCCTTTCAGCGGCCCATTCAAGAGCATAAGCGCCCCTGAGGAGAAACGGTTTTCGAAGAGCGAATAGAAACCGCCGAGGAGCAGGCCGAACAACAATAGCCCGGCCAGGAGTGACAGTGGCTCATCGGGGTAGAAGTATGAAAGGGCGGAAAGGGCGGTCCCTCCGGCCAGCCCGCCGATGGCTCCTCCAGCCAGACCTACCAGGAGCTTTCGGGAAGAACGGGCGCGGACTCCCTCGATCAAGGCCAGAAACAGCCCCACAATGGTCCATGCCAATCCTCCTGCGACGGCCAGGCCGACCGAGTTACGGGCGCTGGCGCTACGCCACATGATTGACCCGGCCGCGAACAGGAAGAATTGCCCGCCCAGCACGCCGACGGCTCCTGCCAAGGCTCCGAATACGGCTCCGAAGGCAAATCCCTTGAACGCCTTGGGGCGGGAGGAAACCACCACGCCCTCGAAGGAACCGAAGAAGGCGCCGAACACAAGCCCGAGAACCATGCCTTGGGCCAAGGTAAATACCAGATAGCCGGGGAATCGCGGCTGGAGGAATTGCAGCGTGAGCAGGCAGGGCCACAGGGCAAGGGCGCCGAGCAAACCAAATACTGCCATGAAGATTCGTTTCAGGGTCAACGACACGATAAGCTCCTTATCAGGTGCAGGATGTTCGCTGGCGGCGTGCATGCCGTGCCCCGCGTATCAATTGAGCCAATTTCAAAAGCAACCGACTTTTGAAATTGGCTATGCAATTGCGTGTGGTTCCTGACAATTAAAGGAACCGCTAAGCAATCTAAGTACTGTTTGGGTAGCTTTTTCAAAATGCTCCTGCATTTATGAAAAACCTCAATTCTCATTTCTTGGAGGACAAAGGCTCAAGCCGGGCCGACAGGGTCAATCTGTCCTGGTCCGCTGCGATCTTCAGCGAAAAAATTTCAGGACGGTAGCCGTCGGCCCCGACGCGGAATTGCCTGATCGAGCCGCTCTGGAGCCAGCCTTCGGGAAGCTCGGCCCGTGGTGTCCATACGCCACCGGTCAGGACTGAAACCCCGATCGGCGTTTCGATAGGCCTTCCAGTCGCCGCGTCAATCGCCCGGACGTCCAGGGCCAACGGGCGTGGAGATTCTCCCTCCAGGCGATAATGCAGGGTCAGGCCGTTCTGCCCATCAGGTGCGGAAAAGGGAAGGACCGCGAACGACTCCCACAGGACGCTACCCCCAGCGATGAGCTTGATGCGATAGTCCCCGGGAGGCAGGACGATGGAAGGAGACGTGAACGAGTGATACGGATCCGCGCTGTCGGTCGATATCACCGAGAGCTTCAGCGGGGATATCGCCAGCTCGGGCATATCCTTGCCGTCATCGGTATAGATCCGTGCCCTGAGGAACGCATCCTCCGCGGGTTTGTCGGCTTTGGGTATCCGGATGTCCAGGCGCAACTCTCCGCGGCTGTCCGGCAGTAGCCAGCGGTACACATAACCGGCGCTCCAAGCGTAGTAAGAGGCTGCACCCAGGCCCGCGACCACCACAAGCAGAAGAGGCAGGACGTTGCGCTTGCGTCTTGCGCGCGGATAGCGGGGTTCCTCGTTGATTGACCCCCTCATGAGAGCGGCGAGCGCGGCCTTGATCGGCTCAACCTGATAACGGCGCAGGTGGCGCTCGACCAGCTTTATCACCGCGTCTATATCCTGAAAGCGCCGTGCCGGGTTGGGTTGGATGAGGCGCTTGATCAACCGATCCACCAGAGGGTGAACCCTGCCATTTATCTTCCTGGCGCGCCTGAAACGGCCCTTGCGGATCATCATGACCGTCTCTGCGGAGAAATTGGCGGGGTAGGGCTTCTTTCCGGTCACCATTTCGTACAGCATGACGCCCATCGCGTAGATGTCGGCGCGTTTGTCGACGTTCTTGGAGTTCTCTATCTGCTCGGGCGGCATGTAGGATGGAGTGCCCAGCGTCATGCCTTCCTTGGTCAGGCCCGAGTCCACGTCCTCCTCGGAAGCGGCTATGCCGAAATCGGCGAGCTTGATGTCGCCCTTCCTGGAAATGAGGATGTTGCCCGGCTTGATGTCGCGGTGGATCACGCCCATGGCGTGCGCGTAGCTGAGGGCCTTGCAGGTTTCAAGGAAGACAGTCAGTGCAAGCTCGCTCGAGAGGATGCGCTGGCGCTTCAGGAGCTGGTCCAGGGACATACCGTCCACGTACTCCAGCACCATGTAGTACGAACTGCCTTCCTTGAAGTGGTCGAATACCCGTACGATGTTGTCGTTCTTGAAGTCGATCAGTATGCGGGCCTCGCGTTTGAAACGCTCCGCGATTGCGGAGCTGCCCCTGATGGTCAACTTTTTGAGCACCACGTAGCGCTTCAGGGTGGGATGGATGGCTTTTAAAACGGCTCCCATGCCGCCGCGGGCGACCAGAGACTCGATCTTGTACTTGCCTATGTACTCGGGCAGTTCAGCCATACGGGACTCCTCAATCAACGGCCTGCGGCGACGCGGCCGCTAATATCTCTAATTTCACCGATGTCCAGATCGGGCTCTATATCCCTGTCCGGCATCGCCCAGGCCACGACGTATTTCCCTGGATTGTGTATCTGTAGATGATACCCTCCGGAGCGCTCGCGGTACAGGCCGGATATGGTACGGTGACCGGTAAAGTAACGCGGTCGCTCCAGATCGGGCAGGAACCGTGACAGCAGGGCGAATACGGACCCGGGTTCCGCCGCGCCGTTGTCCGTCCAGGTGAGCCCGAGCACGACGTCGGGATCCAGGCGGGCGTTTACGAGTTCGGACTCTGAATAGGGACGCTCGGGTTCCGCGTGGGATGCGAGGAAGCGCGAGCCAATCGCGAACAGGGGCAGGTTCCGTTCAAAGGCTGCATACCGTTCCATGAAGGCCTCGCCGTAGAACCGGGACAGATATGTGGCGACCATTTCCCCCTCGAGCACGAATTTCCTGAATGCGTGATTGCCGTTACCTTCCTCGTTGAGGACATTCTCGTGATTCCCCTTGAGGAAGTGGAACCGGTCGGGAAAGGCCAGTTTGGAAAGCATGACCATTTCCATCAAGCCCATGCTCTCGGCCATTTCCCTGTCCATGGCAGGCGAATCCGTATAGCCATCGATGAACTCGTCATAAGCCGATCGCCATCGATCGATAGCCCTCGATTCGGCATGGAACCCATCACCCAGGCACAACATCTGCAGTTCACCGGCTGCCAGGGCATTGCTGACGGTCGCGCCACCGGGCAATGGGCTTTCCATCAGGCTCAGGAAGAAACCCGTCCTGGCATGTAGGTCCGGCACGATTATCGTCGGCAGATCCGGGTCCAGCCGAACGATACCCCCGGGTAGGTCGCGAGCGTCCACGGGGCGTATCGCCGCAGGCTCGCCGGAAAGAACCGCTGTCGCCGCTTCCGCCAGCGCTTGGTATTCGCCGGCGGGAGGCGGCTTCTCCCTGAGAAAGGCGCGTACGATCGAGTCGCGAAGAGACATGCCCGGTACCGCTTGCCGTTAACCAATGAGCGTCTTGTTGACTTCGATAAAATCCTCGGCGAGCTCCTGGGTGACCTGTGTCAAGAGCGCTTCTTCATCGTTCGGTTCGAGTTCATCCTTGGCAACGGCTATCTTGTAGAGTGGCGAACTGGTCTTGATCGGTCCTTTGACGAATTGGGCGGGTTCCTCCAACTCAAGATCGGCGGCCAGCTCGGAGGATTCGTCAGTAGCCGTGGGTGGCACGTCGGCGCGCATACCGATGGAGGCGTACTCGCAGCGACGCGCACCGTCGACCAACGGTCCTACATTGAGCAGTGAGCCAGAGAACGTGAGTACCAGTGCCCCCCGTTCCTCGGCCCGCCCGAAGAAGGCAACCTCCACGAGCTTGTTATCCTTCACGGCCTTCTCGAAGATGTCCAGCTTTTCGAGCCATGCGGCCGCCATGCGCTCATGGCTGTCCTCGGTTGGCGCCAGGCCGGATGTTTTTGCTATCTGCCTGAGGTGATCCTGGATTTCGGGGCTCAGAGAATCGAAAGCGTTCATGGCAATCCTCCTGTCTTGAAGAATACTACCATACCAATCGAATTATCAATGGAATAACGCGGAAAAAAAATAAAAATTGCAAAATTGGTCAAAAATGGGTTATATTGAGTTCGGAGGCAACGATCATGCAGAATCCGATTGAAGGACTTCCGCCGCAGATACGGCTACAACTTGACGCTCTTCTGTCCGACGCAGGCAAGGCTGGTGACGAACAGGCAAGGGAACGGCTTGCTGCCATATGGCTTGAGAAATACCGGCTGTTTTCGGCCCAGACCGCCGCCTTGGGAATGGAATCAATAGACCTGATGGAACCGGACGATGCGCGCGCGGCCATATTCCTCACCTATTCAGGCTCGCTGATAAGCCTGGGCCCTCGTCGGGGCAGGGACCGCTGGCTGGAATACGCATCGATAAAGCTGAGGGCTGACGTACCCCAGTTGGTACGGGGTGACAAGGTCAACCTCCTGGCCGCTGCCAAGGTGGATGTGGTCGCCTCCTTCGACGGATCGCCGCTCAAGCGATCGTCTTCCCTGTATCGAATCGCCATCTGTCCCGCCGGTATCAGTCCCGACGAGCAGGAGCGCCGCGTGCGCGAGGCGACTGTTTACCTGACGAACGGTTTCATCAAGCTGAATCGGACCCTCACGCTCGAAGGCGCCGATGAGGTGGACCAATTTACCGCCAAGGCCATCATCAACTACGTCGCGCGTAAAAACGGCGCCACCCAGATATTGGTCCGCGGTATCATTGAAGATTACCTGTCCATGATCGAGACCGGTATGCTGCTTGGCGAGCGGGTTTCCGTCGGGAAACTCGGAAGCACGTTCCTTCGCTACCAGGCTGCGCGCAAGGCGAGGATCGTCAAGAACCTCAAGACGGGCGAGGATCTCCTGGTGAACGCCAAAGCGGCAACCATGGTCCCCAAATTCAATTTCTCCCAGGCGGTCAAGGAAAAATGTGCCAGTGTCGATCCTACCTTCCTGTCAAGCGGGGACGAGGACGAGGAGGATGACGAGTAACGAGTAACGGGTAACCTGGAACTTGGTG
>SPCK01000455.1 GCA_004525355.1 Spirochaetales bacterium | reverse complement strand
TTCCCCCGCCGGCGTTGTATAGATGAGTACTTCCGTCCAGAGGATGGCTGCCTGCTGTTTTTCGGCGACGGTCGCGCCGGCATCGTTCAGGACATCATCGACCTGGTCGAACACAGCATCTTCAAGGGCCTGGTCGCCGGCAACCGCGTCAAAGAAGTCAGGGCTGTCCGCAAGATCCGAGAGTTCGGATACGGACATGTCCGAGGCATCCGAGGCGGTCAGTTTGAGAGGCGAATCGAAGATGTTGACGCTCAGCAGCGTGTCCAGAAAGTCGCAGGAAGCGACGGACAGGGCGAGAGCGGTGATCAGGATGATGCCAAACAGTCGCTTCATGAGTCTCCCTCCTCGGAGCGGCCCGTCGGGGGCCAATATTCCAATCATTAATCTACCTCATTCCGCGGGTAAATCAAGCGGCAATGGACGCGCTCGGCCATCAATCGACGAATTCGGCTAAAAGGTCGACCGAATCGTCTGTTCCGGGCGCGGTCGCCCGGCACCTGAAGGCTCCACGGTATCCGGCCGGAACGCCGCACACCTCGAGCTTGAGATAGTCTGCCGACAAGGCGCGCGAATGGCGAACAGGCGCAGCGGTCAGCGCAACCGGGCACGGGACGGATGAATCTTTGACCGTAATCGCGAAAAGCGGACCGGTATCCGAGGGTTCATCGTCGCTATAAACGCCTGTTTCCAGAACAGCCTCGATGATTCCCCCGATGCGCCGTTTGGAGAACCACCGCTTGCGTTCTTTCGCGAACGCGGTTACCTCGGCGGCGCGCTGAGCGGCCACGCGCTCGGGAATCCTTGGTTTCATCGACCATGCCCTGGTTCCCGGCCGCGGGCTGAATGGAAAGACGTGTACCCAGGCCGGGTCTAGCGCGGCCAGGAAATCCATGGTGGCGCTGAAATCCTCGTCGGTCTCGCCGGGAAAGCCGACGATCAGGTCAGCGCCGATGAAGGGATCGCTCTTTGCTGACCGGACCGAAGCGGCCGCCCGGAGAACGTCATCGCAACGGTATGCCCTGCCCATGGCGCGGAGTACCGGATCCGACCCCGACTGGACCGCCAGGTGAAGGTGCGGCCGAACCCGCGGTGAGGAGAACGCCCGCAGGAAGGCATCGTCTACCCGGTCCGGCTCCCAAGAGGACACGCGATAGGCCGCGCCGTCCGTATCTCGCGCGAGGAGATCCAGAAGACCGGGAAAGGCCAACCCGCCGCTCGAGTATTGCGAAAGGTTGACGCCGGTGAGTACGATCTCCGGATAGCCGATAGCGACCAGTTCACGGGCTCGGCGTACGGCTTCAGCAGGATCCAGGCTGACCGATCCGCCCCTGGCCAGACAAACGCGGCAGTACGCGCAGCGATTGTCACAGCCGTCCTGGATCTTGAGTGATGCCCGCGAGCGCTGCCAAAAATCCCCGATGCTGAACCAGAAAGGATCGACCCGCGTCCCCAGGGACTCGGCCACGATCCTCCGGGCTTCATCCAGGGGATCAAGTCCATATGAATGCGCTGAACAGAGTTCTGACGCGAGCTTGGCCAGGAGGCCTTTCCTCGAACCGGGTAGCACAACGACCCGGGGCGCCAGCGCGGCGATGGCGCCTGGTTCCATCTCGGCATAGCAGCCGGTGGCCAATAGAACCGCGTCGGGATTTCGCCTCAGGGCCAGACGCATCTCTCTACGAGCCTTTTGTTCGGCCTTTCCCGTGACGGTGCAAGTATTGAAGATGACGACGTCGGCCGGCTCGCCGAAGGGGACTATCCGGGCGCCTTCGTGCGCGAAGGCGCTTGCGGCGCTCTCGGTCTCGGTCTGATTGAGCCTGCAACCGAAGGTGCGGAAGGATACGCTGAATGACACGTTTGCCTTTTCAGGCCCTGACCTTGACGGCTACCCGCGCACGCCCGCCGCGAGCGTCCTTGGACGCGGGATCGAGCTGCAGCGCACGGTCGTAGGCTTCAAGGGCAAACGTCCAGTCGGCATTGCGCTCGCATGCGTAGCCCAGGCGCGTCCACCAGCGGGAATTGTTGGGCTCGTACTGGACAGCGGTGCGGAAGGCGATATCCGCGTGGTTCCAGCGCTCCTGGCGCAGATAAATCTCTCCCATGTAGAAATAGACAATGCCGAGGCGCGTACCATCGGGCAACAGGTTGATGTAATTCTGGAAATGCGCGAGCGCCTGGTCGTTCTTGCCTTGGTGATAGGCGGCTTCGCCGAGGGTTTCCACGATACGCGGATCCTTGCGGATGCGTTCATAGGCCCGGGTCGCGTACAGTTCCGCATCGGCATAACGGCCGAGGGCCACCAG
>SPCK01000287.1 GCA_004525355.1 Spirochaetales bacterium | reverse complement strand
GGAAACCGCGACGTGAAGGATTTGCTTGTCAACGGCTCGGCCGTGCTCGACCTTGTGCTCGGGCTCGTGGATACCATGATTGGGCTCGGCATATTTCCGGGTGGGGATGCCAGGTTCGCGGGTACCGGAAGCGGACGGCGTTCGGGCGGCTCCGGGTTGGGGCCGACGATTGTCGTCGAGGAATCCCACGAAATCAGGATATTGCCTGAAGCTGGCCCGAAGGTACGCGCTTTCGTGTCCGCGGTTGCGCGCCTTGAAAGCACGGGGTTGGTCTGGACCGCCACACTGGACAAGGATGCCGCCTTGGCTGCCTTTGCCTGGGGTTTCCGCGCCGACGATATTGTTGAACGGTTGGCCGCCTACTCGGGGCAGCCGTTACCCCAGAGCGTGCGATTCTCGCTGGATTCGTGGGAGGCTGCGGGCCTTTCGGTGCGTCTGCGTTCGGGCATCGTCGTGGCGCTGGATGGTCACCATGCCGCCGTGCTCGAGCATACACCGCGGGCGCATGGCCTGATTCGCGAAAAGTTGGCCGAGGGCGTCTACCTCTTGCATGCGGCCAACCTCAAGGACGCCGAGAAGGCCCTCAATGGACTGGGAATCCGTGCGGACGTGCGAGGCCTTCGAGAGGCTGGACCGGCTGTCGCATGGACGGAAGCCGAGCTGGCCTCTGCGCCGTCCATCATGAGCTTTATTCCCCAGCCTATGGTCATTTCCCCCGGAACGGCTATACTTGAAAGTAGGCGCCCCGGAATCATCGCGGCTATGCTGGCCCGGCTCTATACGCTGGATTTGACCGTTGACGCGAAAGCGGCCATGGCCGACCGGATTCGCGCGGGATACATCCTTTCGGAGGACCAGTTGATTTCAGCCGATCCGCCGCCCGACGCTTCCGTCGCCAGCGGGCTGGACTATCCGGGAAAGGTGCGACTGCTGGAGCGTGCCCTGCGCGAATGCGCGGGCGTGGAGATGGATTGCCTGGATGGGGATAATCGCTACCGGATAACGGGATGGCCCAGAGAAATCCAGAGAAATCCGGAAGGTCTCTCTGTCGTCATCCAGGGCGTTAATACAGAGGCCCGTTCCATACCCGTCAGGGCCGTATCGAAGGTACGGCTCATACAAACCGATCTATTCGGAGAATAAAATGGCAACGATAAACAAGGAATACGACGCGCGACAGCTCAAGCTGGCCGTTCTCATCGACGCGGACAATACACAGTCGGCAATAACCGAGGGACTGCTCGCGGAGGTGGCCAAGTACGGAGTGGCCAGCGTAAAGCGGATATACGGCGACTGGACCACGACCAACCTCAAGCACTGGAAGGAACGGTTGCTCGAGTACGCCATTCAACCCATCCAGCAATTCTCGTACACGACCGGTAAGAACGCGACCGACAGCGCCATGATCATAGACGCCATGGATCTTCTGTACACCGAGAAGCTGGATGGATTCGTTATCGTATCGAGCGACTCGGACTTTACCCGGTTGGCAGCCCGTATGCGAGAGGCTGGCAAGCTGGTGATCGGGTTCGGCGAACGAAAGACGCCCAAGCCCTTTGTGGCCGCCTGCGACAAGTTCATCTATACCGACATCCTGCGCGAGCCTGAAGAAGAAGTCGCCGGTGTCAAGGGCGAACCAAAGAAAAAGGCACCCGTCCAGGATTTCAAGATGGACAAGAAACTGCGCGCCCTGCTGGGACAGGCGGTAGAGGACAGTGCGGACGACTCGGGATGGGCTTACCTCGGTCCCGTCGGGCAGTACGTGGCCAACCGCCAGCCGGAGTTCGATCCACGCAACTACGGCTATCGAAAACTGGGCGAGCTCATCAAGTCATGCGGCTGGTTCGACGTCGAGGAACGATCGAACCCGGTGGATCCTGGAAAACAGATATACATCCGCAAGCGTCAGGGCCGCTAGCAGGTTGTTGGAATAGTAACCGACTCTTTCAACAGACTGTTGCCGGGGAATCTACGAACTGACACGCGGCGTCCCGTGCGATTTCCCGCCGGAAGATCAGAGTTCGCCGGGCTGATTCCCCGTTAGCAGAATGCCGTTTCGATCCCACGCGTCGGCCCAGTACGGCTGTCCGTCCGGACCGATGGACCAGCGGACGCGCGCGGCTCCCGTCTCGTTATTGGCGGGTTGGCCGTTGGCATCGTAAAACCGTATCTGCACCATGATGCCGTTTTCGTCGTACTCGGCGACGCGCCGGTGGTAACCGTCTGCTCCCGTTATGGCAGCGCCGGCGGGACCGAACATGGCTGATTCGACCTGGTTGCCGGCTTCGTCGAGCCGGCCGCTCAGCAAGCTGTAGCCATCCGCCGAATTCGCCTCGGTACCGTCGGGACCGAAATAGGCGACGCTGACGGCCAGCCCATCCTGCATCGTCACGTGCTCTCGCGAAAAGCCCAGTTCACCCGAAATGGCCTGCCCGTCCGGGCCGAAGAATTCCACCGTGCGGTAGTCTTCGGTCAGGGTTACCGTTTCTTCCGTATAGCTTGAAAGGAATCGGGCGGATTTGCCGTCCGGCCCGGAGAATATGAAGTGGTAGCGCACGGTCCCGGCGGATTCGCTGACGGTCAGCGTGGCGCCGTGATAGCCGCCGCGCTTAGCCACGGCGTTCTCTCCGCGGTCGTCAAGAAAACGCCGCCGTTGGTCCTTGCCTTGTAGATAGGTTCGTTCGTCGACCGCGTACCCGAATGTGCCCGCGTATGGGCGGCCCGCCAGATCCCGGTAAGTCAATACCAGTGAGGACGATTCGTCGTCCAAGACGCTGACGGAC
Source organism: Spirochaetales bacterium (assembly GCA_004525355.1). Taxonomy (GTDB): domain Bacteria; phylum Spirochaetota; class Spirochaetia; order Treponematales; family UBA12059; genus UBA5200. Next base: position 922 of record SPCK01000287.1, on the reverse strand, counting down.
CAGGCTCCCGAGGTATCGGTCACGCGTCGGCCGTCCTTGGCGTAGAATGACAGGTTCCTCGTACGGGCTGTCTGCGTGGGGGTGTCGACCATGATGGACCAGCCCAGCTCGTTGGTTATTGGCTGGCCGAGTTGGTTCTCGTAGCGCCAGGTTGCCAGACTGTCTCCATACGAAATTACGATACGGGCAGCCTGAAGGAGTGCGGCGGCCGGGCGTGGCTTGCCGTGCACGAAATACTCGATCGCCATCAGCCGCCCGCCGTCATCCCTTGAAAAACGGAAGGCTCCGCCGCTGGCCGCTCGTACGGAATCGATTGGCAGGACGCCTTCGGGCAGGAAGACGTGCCGAGGCAGGCAGAAACGGTACCACTCGGCGGAAGAGGCGGACGGATACGGTGCGGAGGAATTCGCTGGTGGAGGGATGTCCGAGCCGGCTTGGGGTGCTCCGGGTTCCGGCGGCCGCATAACAAGTTCGTTGATGCGCTTGATGCGTTCCTCGAGGTAGTCCGCATCGGCGTAGGCGTAAACGGCTTTGAAAGCGCCAAGGTCGGCGATGATCGAGTCCATCAATGGATCGAGACTGGTGTTGCCCCGCTTCATGGCGCGGGAAATCGACAGGTGCATCCACGGCAGGACGATAAGGGCGGATCGCATGGACAGGCATCGGTCAAGCTGGTACGGCGATGGACCGGAGCCGAAGGCGGTTCGCCTGGCGTCGCCCATGAACGAGTCCGGCAAGCCGGAAACGCCCGTCAGGAGGGCGCGCGCTTCGTCCGTCGTCTTTACGTTCCGTAGGTTCCGTATGGCATCGTAGGTCAGGTCCATTTCCAATCCAAAGATCAAGGCACTTGCGGATTTCAGGTTGTCATCCCGCGCCGAGCCCAGGAGCACGTTGTAGTAATCCGGGGAAGGACCGGTAGGGG
>SPCK01000007.1 GCA_004525355.1 Spirochaetales bacterium | reverse complement strand
TCTTTCAGTCGTTTAATGCCTAGTTCGATGGCATGGCGAGCTTTTCCGGCATTATGTCTGTCAATGAAAATGCCGCCCAGGGCCAATATCCAGATATTGAGGAACGGCGTGAAAAGAGCCTCGCTTTTGGCCACGAAGCCAGGTGTCCTGGGCAGTGTGGCAAGGATGATGGGTACCTCGAGACTGCCCTGATGGTTGCCGATAAGGCAGACGCCGCCCGTAGCCGGCACGTTTTCTGCTCCCTCGATCGTAACCCTTGAACCGGTTGCCCATACGACCGAACGGGCCCAGGCTCGCGCGAATATACCGATTGCGGGTTTGAAGGGTCGGTGGAGGCCGAAGAGCATCAAGATCACGTAGACCAAGACGAGTGGCGATGTCAGCATGAGGGTAACCCAGAAGTATGTATAGAAAAATATGGTACGGATCATGTATATATAGTGCCGTGGTTTTGAGACTTGCGCCAGTCCCATTTCAATATTTGGGGATCCAAGGCGCGGCAATGCTAGAAAAAAAACGACGACGACGTCCAGCGGATTCTTGATCGAATGCCTTCGGCGGTTTCATTGGCAGGGGATTGGCTATTGGCCTTCTGACAGATCCGGATGCATCCGGTGGCGGGCATCGGATGGCCGCTGCCGTTTCTTGCCGAGCAGGGTTTACGCAGGGACGAACGGGAGATCTCCGTAGCCGTATGCCGTTGGGCTAATTCCCAAAGTCATCTGAGACAATATGTCAGGCCATACTCCCGGGATCAAATCCAGCTGTCGTTGCCATCCTGCCAGTCGATTATCTCGTCGGGGCGGCAGAAGAGGTTTATCTCACGCCTGGCGCTCTCTGACGAGTCGGACGCGTGGATGATGTTGAGCCCGGTGTGCATGATATAGTCGCCGCGTACCGTCCCCGGCAATCCTGCGTGTCAGGACGCCGGGCTTGAGCATCGTGAACGTGCGTTCAATGGCCATGATTGCCTTCTGACTCTTGTATGTGTTGTTCCCAGCCAACCGGCAATCAAGAGGCGGTTTCAGTGACAATTCGTAAAAGTCGGCGAAAAGTGACTTTCTCTTGTTCTGTAAGTTCTTTCATCACTGAGGAATTGAGCTCCGTTATCGCATTGACCGTCTCAGGCTCGAGCTTCTTCGCCTTGTCGGTCAGAAAGATCGAGATGGACCTCCTGTCGCTCCGGTCCGGCTTACGCTTGATGAACTTCTTTTCTTCCATCCTGTCAATTATTCCTGTTATAGTCGAGGCATTCAAGGCGAGGCTGTCTGCTATTGCCTTTAAACTCAGACCGTCTTCTTTATAAAGGCAGTTCAATACTCCGCATTGTACAGGTGTTATCCCATGCGGCTCTAGGATCTGCTTGAACCGTTGATGAACCGCAAGCTCGGTTTTGGATAAGAGGAAGTTAATGCATTCTTTCAATTCAACCATCTGATGTACCATGCCTCGTTAGATTCTCGATAGAACAATGCCTGGAAACGCCTTCTTCACGATAGTAGCATCAGAAAATATACTTTGCCTGCAAAATATTTGTTGCCAAATATTAAGTACAAGTATAGTATCGATTCGTATGATAATGCGATGAACTACCGATACTATAAGATTGCATATTCTGCCATCTTGATGCAAGCCCCGCAGTTGTCGGATGCTGGCATTCGGAAGATCATCAAACCATCTTTTCAGATGCTGGAAGGGGGATTAATTGCAGCTATTGAAAGGTATTAAGGTCGAGAACGTCATTATCGAGAAAGCAATGGAGATAGGGGCTTCGCTGGCAGGAATCACTTCCATCGCAGCCCTTAAAGCTTCCCCTTCCTATGCGGTTTACGATAAAAGGCCCTACTACGATGGCTACAAGGGCGTAGAATGGAAGGAAGAATATAAATCGGTGCTGGTATTGGCACTGGCTCATCCAGAATCCAAACCAGTGTTGGATTGGTGGAGTATGAAGGTTCCGGGCTTTACCCCTGGCAACCGTGCTTTGAGGGATCTATCCAAGAATCTGAAGACATGGCTTGGCAATGAACTTGGCATCAAGGCTCATGCATTGCCATACCAGATAGAGTTCGGAGGCGCTTTCCTGAAGGATGCCGCCGTTCTTGCAGGCCTCGGGGTATTTGGCAAGAACAACCTTCTGGTAACACCTGAATTTGGCTCCTTGGTCCGGCTTAGGGGGATATTCCTCGAACCTGAACTCATACCTACAGGTCCTGCTGGCTTTGACCCGTGCAAGGACTGCGTCATGCATTGCCGCAAGGCCTGTCCGGAGGATGCATTCCGAAGCGGGACCTACGAACGAGACTTATGCAAAATAGAGCAGGACCGGCTTGAAGCTGCATTTGAAATCATGGATGGTTCCATAATGGGAATAGAAGAGGCGAGCGATGTTATAAGATACTGCAGGAAATGTGAGATTGCCTGTCCGGTGGGGCGAGCTGCCGCTCCTTAAGACCATGAATGATTGCCTTGATTCAAGCTGCTTTGCCATTTGGCAGCGACAAGTACGGGCACGTTGCAAGGAATAAAAGACCATGAAACAGCATATCAAGAATCGGATTTACCATGTCGAGGTCCTCCCTCCCAAGCAGGATACGGAGAAGCTCGATGATGATCTGGCGGTCTTTGTGACAAAATTCAATCGGATCATGGAGAGAGGATTCTGCGCTTGCATCACGGATAACGCCATGGGGAACCTGGCCTTCCAGGGCACTGAGATGATAGAGGAGCTGAATATCCAGGCTAAGCCCGACCTGGTGATGATCCACCTGAACACGTTCCACTCAAAGGACAATCTGGACGGCATACTGGAATCCTGCAGGAAGATCGGGATCAGACAGCTCTTGGTGGTGACCGGTGACGGTTCGGACCGTCTGCCCAAGCTCAAGCCCGCGGATATCGGTGCCAAGGGCGTGGAATCGGTCAGCTCGGTGGAGTTGCTGCGTTACATTATCGGGCGCTGGCCTGGGGAATTCGAGCTGGGCGTCGCTTTCAATCCCTACGAGCCGGAGGAACACGAGTTTGCCAAGTTTGAGCGGAAGCTGGCCGCGGGCGCAACCTTTGTCATCACCCAGCCTGTCATCGAACGGCACCCCCTCGTGGACAAACTTCATGCGCTGCACCCGGAAGTGCCGATGATTGTCGAGGCCTGGATGAGCAAGAAGCTTGATCTGCTGTCCGAGGCCGTCGGCTACGATATTCCTCAGTGTGCGCCCTATGACCCCATCGCAAACCTCAAGACCCTTCACAGGAACTACATCGACTGTGGCGTCTACCTATCGATAATCGGTTTCAAGACCCAGTTTGACCTTCTCAAGACCACTTGGGAAACCGGGGCCATATCATGAAGATAGTGGTCTGCATCAAACAGGTCCCAGGCACAAACGACGCCAAGATAGACCCGGAGACCAAAAGGATAATCCGTGAGGGTATCAAGGCGGTGATGAACCCCTTTGACACATACGCGCTCGAAGAGGCCATTAGAATCAAAGAAAAAGTCGGCGGAGAGGTCATTGTCCTGACGATGGGGCCGCAGCGCGCCGAATTGATCCTCCGTGAAGCGCTGTCGGTGGGAGCCGACCGTGGTGTTCTGCTAAGCGACCGGGCCTTTGGGGGGTCAGACACCTGGGCCACGAGCTATGCACTCTCCAAGGCCATTGAGAAAATCGGTAGCGTCGACCTTGTCATTTGTGGCAAGCAGGCAATAGACGGCGACACGGCCCAGGTCGGACCCGGCATTGCCGCCCACCTTGGCTGGCTCCAAGCCACCTATGTGATGGCCATCAGCGACATCGGCAATGGGCGGCTGACCACCAAGCGCATGCACGAGGACGGGTGGGATCGTTGTACGCTTGTCCTGCCTGCGGTTCTGACGGTCGTAAAAGACATAAACCAGCCACGAATTCCCACACTCAAAGGCAGGCTGGCAGCGCAGAATGTCGAAATCCCCCTGTGGACAGCCATGGATATTGGTGCCGAACTGGACAAAATTGGGCTCAACGGCTCTCCGACGAGAGTAGTCAAGACCAATCCCCCGGCTGGCAGGTCAAAGACGACGCTGAGGATCGAAGGCACTCCCACGGAATGCGTAAGGAAGCTTGTTCACGAGCTGCGGCTGCGAAGCTTCATTTGAAGGTGGTATGAAATGATCGCACAGACAGTCGAAGCACGCCAAGGCTACAAGAACATATGGGTTGTTGCGGAAGTCCTCGAGGGACAGGTCCAGAAGGTGAGCTACGAGCTCCTCGGCGCAGCGAGGACCCTTGCGGACGCCAGGAAATCCGAGCTGTGGTGTGTCGTCCTTGGTGACGGTATCTCCAAGGCAGCCGTGGAAATGATCAGCTATGGGGCTGACACGGTGCTTGTCGTGGACGATCCCCGTTTGGCCTACTTCATAGACGAGGATCAGGCGTCTGTCCTTGTGCATTTGCTGCGCAAACACAAACCGGAGGTGATGATCTGCGGGGCCACCACCCGGGGGCGAGCACTGATTCCGCGGGTCGCAGTCTTGGCCAGCTGTGGCCTTACAGCCGACTGCACGGGCCTTTCCATAGATCTTGACAATGGTGACCTGCTGCAAACCCGTCCGGCATTTGGCGGCAACATCATGGCGACAATACGCTGCTCCAACCACCGGCCGCAGTTGGCTACCGTCCGGCCCCGTGTCATGAATGCACTTGAACCCGATCCATCCCGCATTGGCCGAGTGATCATTGAAACGATGCTGGAAGGCGAAGCTACGAAGCTGAAGAAAGTGATAGAGATATTCCACGACCCAGAGAACGCCATAAATCTGGCTGATGCCCGCTTCATCATCGCTGGCGGACGGAGCATGAAAGGCGCCGAGGGCTTCAAGATGCTGAAACGCCTAGCCGACCGCGTTGGTGGGGCAGTTGGAGCTAGCCGGGCAGCTGTCGACTCCGGCTGGGTGCCGTACAGTCACCAGGTGGGCCAGACCGGCCAGACCGTCCAAGCAAGCGTCTACGTCGCATGTGGCATCTCAGGCCAGATTCAGCACCTTGTAGGCATGCAGTCCTGCGACTACATCATCGCGATAGACAAGAATCCCGACACCCCGATGATGCAGCTTGCCGATGTGGCTATCGTCGGGGATCTCTTTGAGATCGTGCCCAGGCTTCTAGAGGAACTGCCAAAGACTTGATATCCCGGCACAGTCGAATTTGAAAAATATACTTTGCCAACAAAATATTAGTTGTGAAATAATCAGTATGGGTATAGTATTTGTTCGTAGGAATATGAGATGAACCATCCATGTTGCAAGATTGCACATTCGCAAGGTTCGTTGCAAGCCGCACATCCGCCGGAAGGTTGGCATGCGCATAGGGGGTAATGAATGGCTTTGAAGACCAGGAAAGATTATCTTGATTCACTTAGAAAGATGAGGCCGAATATCTATAAGTTCGGCGAATTGATACAAGATGTCACGACGCATCCGGCGACGAAGAGAACAGTAGAAAGCCACTGCCTGAGTTTCGACGCTTCCAATGATCCGGATCTCGCCAGTGAGTACACGACAAGTTCCGTATTTACAGGTAACACGATACACCGTTGGAATTCAATGATGCAGAAACCTGAGGACCTTGTCGGCAACATGATGCTGAAACGCCAGAATTACCGTCGTACCGGAACCTGTTCCGGGGCAGTATGCGTCGGGTGGAATGCGCAAAATGTGCTATGGGCCGTTGCGCAGGAAATCGACGCGAAGTATGGAACGGAGTACCAGAGCAGGCTCAAGAATTGGATAGTCAAATCGGAGGAGACAGGCATCACCGTAGCGGGAGCGTTGACAGATGCCAAGGGCGATCGGAGCCTCAAGCCATCGCAGCAGTCAAACCCTGACGCCAATCTCCGGATTGTCACCATCCGCGAGGACGGTATCGTCATCCGCGGGGCAAAGTTCATGATCTGCGGTACGGCGGCTTCACAGGAAATATTTCTGCTTCCTGGCGGAATTTATTCCGAAGAAGACAAGGATTATGCCCTGGCCTGTGTGGTGCCAAGGGATATTGAAAACTTGACGATCATCGAAGCCACCCATCCAAGCGACCTCCGGGACCTGGAAGATACGGGCTCTAGCGAAGTTCCTAACACGGGTATCACACAAGGCATGTTGCTCTTCAATGATGTCTTTGTTCCTAAAGAGCGTGTTTTCATGTGCGGGGAATACGAGTTTACCAAAAGCTTCATACAATACTTCACCGCCAACTATCGGGCCTGCATAGGAGCCTGCGTCGCCGGTCAGGGCGATGTCATGATCGGAGCATCGACGCTGATGGCGCGTGCAAATGGATTGTCCATCAAACCATTCACCGACAAGTTGGTCAACATGTCAATCAACAATCAAATCAACTTTGGGTTGGGTGTAGGCGCCTGCACCCTTGGAAAACTTCACCCATCGGGCTCGTTTTTTGCTGATCCACTCACAGCGCATACGAATAAGGTTCTGGTGGCAACCTTGCCATACGAAAATAAACGATTGACCCAGGAGATCGGCGGTGGCATGGTCGAGACCGGTTGCATGCCCTCCGCCAAGGACTTGGCCAATGCCGAATACGGCGATCTGCTGCGGCAGTATTACCAGGCTGGATCAGTATCGGCGGAATCGCGGCTCAAGGCGGCCAGGCTCTCCGAGTGGTTGACGATCGGCGGCGGCGTTCCCGGGTGCATGCACGGTGGCGGATCTCCTGATGGAGCCAAGCTTACTATACGGTTCGCCACACCCTTTGAGGAGTATGCGAATTACGCCCGAAATATAATGGGAATAGTTGAGGAATTCCCCGAACCACAAAAAAAGAAATGATAGAGAATGGCTTTCGGAAGTCTTGCGGATAAGATTCTTTGAAAGCTGTCGCCATACGGCATTCATCAATCGATGCGCTAAAAGGGGTATGAATTGCGACCACTCGACGGGATCAAGGTTATTGACTTTACTCAAGCCCACGCCGGAAGCCTGTGTACCATGTACTTGGCCGACTTTGGAGCAGAGGTCATAAAGATAGAGAGACCGGGTTCCGGAGACATGTGCAGGAACTGGCCGCCATTCAGGGACGGCGCTAGCTTGTACTTTTCGTTCCTGAACAGAGGTAAAAAAAGTATCACGGTTAATGCAAGCAATCCCAAGGGTAAAGAACTGCTTCTTGAACTGGTCGGGGATGCGGATGTCGTCTGTGAAAACTTCAAGGCAGGCAACATGGACAGACTGGGCTTGGGATATGAGCAACTGCGATTGGCGAACGACCGAATCGTCTATGCTTCACTTTCTGGCTACGGAGCAAATGGCCCACTTAAGGGTTTACCTGCGTATGACCTGATGCTGCAATGCCAGAGCGGTATTGCTCACCTGACCGGAGAGCGGAGCGGAATTCCGATCAAGGCTGGCCAGGCGATAGGTGATCATCTTAGTGGAATATACCTGGCCAATGCCATCTGTCTTGCTTTGATTGCCAGGGCTGCCACTGGACAAAGTCAACGCGTAGATATCTCAATCCTCGATTCTATCTTTTCAATCCTTGGCGGAGCGGTGCTGGACTATTCCGGGAACGGTGTTCACCACAAAAGAAACGGCAACACCAGCCCTTGGCATGCTCCGTGCGATGTTTTTCAAACGGTGACTGGATTTGCGGCCCTGGACGTTACGAACGAATTGGAATGGAACGGTTTTTGCCAGACGATCGGCAGGCAGGATCTGCTTGCCGATGAATCTCTGGATAACAGCGAAAAACGGGTAAGAAACTACGAGTCAGGATTGAAAAAGATAATCGGTGACTATATGGCAACGAGAAGCCTGGATGAAGTGGTAGAGGCATTCAACCGTAATTCCGTACCCTGTTCTGCCGTGATGGATGCGGGTGACCTGGTCGACAATCCGCATCACAAAGTACGGAATACGTTTATCACTGTTGATGGCAAGGCCACAGGAAGCGTCACCATGCCAGGCATCTCGATCAAGCTTGGAAACGCTCCGGGCAGTGTGCTGTCCGGGGCTCCTGCGCTTGGTGAGCATAACAGCGAGATACTGCAGCAGTACGGATATGAAGAAGACGAGATCATATGATGAACCGATGCATGCATAGCCCGGAGGAAACATGAAGCCGTTGAATGAAATAAAGGCTCTAGACTTGTCCGATAGCTACGCCGGGGCCTTCTGTGCGCTGCAACTGTCAGATTTCGGTGCACAGGTAATCAAGGTAAATGCAAAGGGAAGGGAAGCGGGAATTAAGGACTCGATGCCGCTAAAGAACGGCAGAAGCTTGATGCATGCTTACCTGAACCGTGGGAACAAATGTATCGAGATTAGTCCGGATGACAAGGCGGATATCGATGCTCTACTAAAACTCATAGGGGAATCTGATGTGATGATAGTCGGTGACAGGAACTTGTTCGCCGGCATCGATCTGCACTATGAGGCGATCAGAGATATCAATTCCAGGATCGTGTATGCATCGATTACCGGGTTCGGTGAATCCGGAGAATACGCGGGACGGCCATGCGCTGAAATCGTTGCCCAGGCGGCCAGCGGAGTGCTTGGTTTCACTGGGTTCCCGGGCGATGTGCCAGTCAGAATCGGTGTTGAATTCGGAGACACCCTGGCAGGAATGAAACTTAACCTTGGTATCCTGATGGCTTTGCTGGACAGGAGTCGGACAGGGACCGGCGACAGGGTCGAGGTATCCATCGTCGATAGCTTGATCGATACCAATGAGCTACCTGTTCTGTATCGCACGGGGCTGGGCGAGGTGATAGAAAGAGCTGGCAATGGCGATCCGACGATAACGCCATACGGTATATACCAAACAAAGGACGGCTTCGTCTCGATAGGTGTTGCCAGTGACTCGATGTGGCAGCCTTTCTGCGAAGCCTTGGGATTAGGGGAGCTTGAACACGATCCAAAGTACACCAACAATGAATCCAGGCTCGGGAACCGCGAAGCCCTGGAAACAGCGATCAGTAAAGCTGTGGTGAATGCGACGGCAGATGATATCGTACGCAGGATGCGGTCGCATAGGGTCCCGGCTGCCAAGGTCTACTCAATGGAAGATGTGATGCATTCAGAACAGCTTGAGTACCGGAACATGTACGCGAGTATATATGTTCCCGACCTGGGCGCTTTCACCGTGCCAAACAATCCCATGAATGTCGAGGGATTCAATCTGTCCGGTATATACGGAGCTCCGGAGAAATAGATTCTTATTATGGCATGAGTTCATGCATGGGCGAAAGCGATTCAGTAGATCATCCGATACGAGGAGGGAACAGTGAGTGACAAGACGATTTTTACATGCGCCGTAACCGGTTCGGGAAGCAGCCATCTGAAGTACGATGGAGTCCCGAAGTCACCCGAGGAGATCGCGTCGGCAGCAATCAAGGCCGCCAAGGCCGGCGCCTCGATCGTGCATCTGCATGTCAGGGAACCCGGAACCGGCACCCCATGCAGGAGCTTTGCACTCTACGAGGAGACCGTCCGCCTTATTCGATCGAGCGGCGTCGACGTGATCATCAATCTCACCACCGGGATGGGTGGCGACTATATTCCGGTTGACGGCGATCCTGCATGTCTGGACAAAGGCAGCGATATGGCTTGCGTGGATGATCGCATGGAGCACATTGTTAGACTCAAGCCTGAAATTTGTACACTTGACTGCGGTTCTTTCAACGATGGTGAGAACATCAGCTATATCTCCACACTGGATATGCTGAGGAATTCCGCCAAGCAGATATTGGCCGCCGGTGTCATTCCGGAGATAGAAGCTTTTGAGCTTGGCCATATCTGGCAGGCAAAGGTGCTCCTCAAGGAAAACCTGTTGCCCAAAAACACCATTTTCCAATTATGCATGGGTATCCCATACGCCGCCGAGGCTACGGTGGAAAATGTGATCGCCATGAAAAACGCTCTTCCGACAGGATATAGTTGGGGAGCCTTTGGCATAGGGCGGAACGAGATGGCCATGCTTGCTCAGTCCTGGATAATGGGAGGAAACTGCAGGGTCGGGCTTGAGGACAACATCTACCTTGAAAAGGGTGTGTTTGCCACCAACGAGCAACTCGTGGAAAGAGGCGTCGATATCATCAGGCGGCTTGGTGGAAACGTCATGAGCCCATCCGAGACGCGTGTCAGGCTTGGACTGGCATGAGGATAGCATTGATAGGCGCCGGGGCTATAGGGACTATTGCCGGAGCACTGATCAGCAAGGGCGGCGAAGATATCGTACTCGTCGATTCCTACAAGGACCACGTCGATGCGATGAACAATCGCGGAGCCACGATAACCGGCTGCCTCGACGAAAACATCCCTGTAAAAGCCATACTCCCCGGAGAGATGGACGGTGTGTATGATTTGATAATTACCCTTACTAAGCAGACCGGCCTTGTCCAGTGCCTTGAAGAGGTCAGGAAAAACATGCACCCGGGAACGATGATCCTGACCCTGCAGAATGGAATACCCGAGGACATCGCCTGCGGCTTCGTGAGCCGGGACAGGATCATGGGCGGCGGCGTAGAATTCTCCGCAACCTTTGTCAGTCCCGGAGTATCCCGACTTACCTGTGCTGCAATGTCGCTCGGTGTGACGTTTGGAAGCCTGGAAGGCCCGGTAGATGACAGGGTCAGGGCGGTAGGTGTGATACTGTCCCACATCGGGCACGTTAAAATCACGACCAACCTGCTCGGAGTCAGGTATTCAAAACTCACTGACAATTCGGTATTCAGCGCCATTCCCACCGCCCTCAACTGCGAGCTTGGCAAGGTGCTGGATAACGATGATGCCATGAAGGTCGTGGCGCATGCAGGCAGGGAGGCAGCCAGAATCATAGCCAGGATGGGCCTGGTTTCTGAAGTCATATTTGGGTTCCAACCTACTTTGGAGAATCTGGATTTCAACTCGCCGGAAGAGATGAAGCGTGTAATCGATGGATACTGGAGGCCGATATACTCAGCTTACAGGCAGCAGGTGGCCAGCATGCTTCAGGATATCCGCAAGGGTATCAAGTGCGAGATCAATTTCATCAACGGGAAGTTCGTAGACAAAGGCAGGGAACTCGGAATCGCCACTCCATATATGTCGAAACTGGTTGAAATCATAACAAAACTCCAGGACAAGGTTCTGCCCCTGGAGAGTGCATGGGATAACCTGGAATCATTGAGGGCTTTAGGTACGGATTGAAATACGGTTTACTGGACAGCGTTGCCTGTCTGTCATTAAGTCTATTTGAGGAGTTGGAGGATCGTATGCCCAAAACCCTGGAGATCAGCAAACAGGCGGAAGCGCCAGTAGACAAGTTGCTGTTCGGTATCGCCGCGTCGCTCACCGCTGTATTGGTGATCGTCATGATTGTCTTTGACAAGTCCATGTCTGTTGTGCTACAGAAAATTTTCGATTTCACGACAAACCAGATAGGCTGGACGTATATCTGGACCGCAGCACTCGTGACTGCCGTCATCCTGTGGCTTTCCTTCGGGAAGTACAAGGGTGTAAAATTCGGTGGTCCGGATGCAGTAAAGGAATTCAAGACCTTCAGTTGGCTGGCCATGTTCTTCTGCTCGGGAATCGGTACTTCCCTTCTCGTATGGGCATCGAAGGAATGGGCGTATTACTACGTATCGCCGCCGTTCGGAATAGCGGCAAGGTCGATCGAGGCTGGCGAATTGGCATCGGCGTATCCTCTTTTCCACTGGGGGTTCATAGGCTGGGCGATCTATGCGATCATGGCCTTCCCGATCGGCTATGCGTACTGGAATAAGGGCTATAACTCGATGCGCTTCAGCACTTCCTGCATAGGCGTCATCGGCGAGAAGAAGGCCAAGGGCCCTCTCGGCAAGTTTATCGACTTCCTTCTCATCTTCGGCTTGCTGGGCGCGAATGCCACCTCGCTCGGTTCGGGCACTCCGATGCTCGCCGAGGCATGCAGCCGCCTTATCGGCATAACCCGTACCCCGTTGGTTGACCTGTTCGTAGTTCTAATCTGGACGGGCCTTTTCACCACCTCGGTTACATTGGGTCTGAAAAAAGGCATCAAGGTGCTGAGCGATATCAACATTTACCTCGTCATCGCGCTCTGCAGCTTTGTCTTCTTCCTGGGGCCCTCCATGTTCATGATCAACAACTTCACTAACAGCATCGGCGTGTTGGGAAGGGAATTCTTTAAGATGACGTTCTATACCGACGCAATCGGTAAGAGCATGTTCCCGCAGTGGTGGACCGTATTCTACTGGGCATGGTACTTCGCCTACGCTCCGTACATGGGCATTTTCATAGCCAGGGTATCGAAGGGAAGGACTTTTAGGGAAGTCGGTCTCGGCGTGTTGGTATTCGGTACGCTCGGTTGCGCGCTCTTCTTCGCGATCCTGGGCAACAATGCCTTATACAATGAGATGACAGGTACTTTCCCCTTCATCGAAACTCTGGAGAAGCAGGGAGACGCAGCGGCCATCCTGGGTTCGCTGATGGTACTACCGTTCAAGCAGATATTGTTGGTAGTACTCGTATTCATCGGATTCATTTACTCGGCTACTACGATAGATTCTTCCGCCTACTGCATGGCGCTCACATCCTCGAAGGATGTCAAGGGAGAAGCCGAGCCGAAATGGTGGAACAGGATGTTCTGGGCCCTCATGCTTGGCGGTGTTGCTGTAGTCGTAATGAAAATCGGGGGTCTGACTGCACTTAAGACCGCTTCCCTGGTTGTTGCGTTCCCGATCATGATCTTCATTTGCGTCGCGCTGGTCTCCTTCAAGCGCTGGCTTGACCAAGACAAGCCGCACCTGCTGGTTCCGTCAGAGAAGATTGACAAGTAGGTTTTGACAAGACGAGCACTGAATTGCCCGGCGATCCTAAATTGGGGTCGCCGGGTTTCAGGCGGCATTAGTCCATAAGAATGCACCGGAGGCTCTCGTGTTTGAATTTTTCAACGAAAATCAGGTAATGCTTGCAAGCGTTGCCAAAGAATTGGTCGAGAAAGAAATCGCCACTCATGCCGCTGAATGGGATGAGAAGGATCATTGTCCCACAGAACTGTTCAAGGTCTTTGGGCAACAAGGAATGCTCGGCGTCTTTGTTCCGGAGCAGTACGGCGGAGCCGGTCTCGGGATCACTGAAAGATCCATCATACTGGAAGAAGTAGCCAGACACAGCGCCGGGTTTGCCATAGCCCTGATGACCCATGACCTTGCGACTGCCGCGATCCTGAACCATGGTACGGAAGAAATGAAAAAAACCTGGTTACCCAAATTATGCGCAGCCGAGGTTATTGGCGGCTTATCGGTAACGGAGGCGACCGGAGGATCGGATCTTTCAAACCAGGCTACGACCATCGAGAAAAACAGTGCAGGATACCTTCTCAACGGCAGGAAAGTATTTATTACCAACTCGCATATTGCGAACCTCAACATCTGGACCGGAACGAGCGGTGTCAACGAGAAGGGCAGAAAGGTTCTGAGCGCCATACTGATACCGCCGGAAACCCCGGGTCTGAGCGCCGGCAGGAAAGAGAACAAACTCGGTCTGAGGGGATCCATTACCGGAGAGGTTATAGCCAAGGACGTCCAGTGCGGCCCCGACTCCATAGTCGGTAAGGAAGGCAAGGGCTCTGCCGTCGCCCTCCATACCATAGGCAATTACGGCCGGTCAGGGATGGCTGCCATTGCGCTAGGCATTTTGAGGGCAAGCGTCGAGGAAGCCGTCAAGTTCGGCAACGAGCGGATCATTTACGGCAACCCACTTTCAAAAATACCTGAAATGCAGGCAATCATTGCCGACAACCAGGTCGAGTACGAGGCCGCAACGGCGATGTTGTACAACGCCACGGCGATCTACGATAATGGCAAGGACGCGATACCGAAACTCGCGGCTGCCAAATATTTCGCCACCGAAGCTGCTGTGCGGGCCTCCAGGAGGACGATGGACCTGATGGGAGGGTACGGTGTCATCAATGAGTATCCTGTCGGCAGGTTCCTTCGGGATGCGCTGGCGAATATACCGTCGGGCGGTACATCGCAGATCATGCGCGTGATCGTGGCAGGGAGTTTACTGCGCTGATGCACACGGGTGTCCACCCGGGGCAACGGGCAGCGGACGTTGAATCTCGCTTGCATAGGGGCGATATCGGCACTGCCGTATCGCTCCTCTATTTACATACATGATGCAGGATTGAAAAGAATCCTGCTGGACCCAGGAGGAAATCGACCATGGCATTGACCATCGCCGTCTGTATCAAGCCCGTGCCGGATTCAGAGTATTATAACAAGATCACGATAGATCCAGTCACCAAGCGTTTGAATCGGGATGGCATTCCTACGGTCATCAACTCGATGGACAAGAACGCGATCGAGGCGGCGCTGCGGCTTCGTGAAAAGCATGGAGGACGAGTCCTGGCATTCTCGATGGCTCCCGACACCGCTATCGAGAACCTGAAGCGTGTATTGGCGATGGGAGTTGACGAGGCGTACCTGTGCAGCGACAGGGTTCTTGGGGGAGCTGATACCTGGGCTACCTCCTATACGTTGTACAAGGCCATTGAGAAGACGGGACCAGTGGATCTTGTCATCATGGGAAACCAGACAGAAGATGGTGGCACCGCGCAGGTGCCAAGCCAGCTCGGCGAGTGGATGGGCGTGCCCCACCTGGCCAATGTCATCGCCCTCGATTACGAGGACGGCGGGATGGTCGTGAAGACCAAGGCTGACAGGGGCACGATCAGATACAGCCTGAAGCTACCAGCCGTGCTTGCGGTGACCCGGGACTGCAACGAGCCCAGGATTCCCAGCGTGATGGATATCCTGAAGGTCGGCAAGAAGCCGATGCGCATCCTGAGGGCGCAGGACCTGGACCTCAATCCTGATTTCATCGGAATTAAAGGATCGCCGACCCAGGCTGGAGAAATATACTCGCCCGATATGAGCAGGAAAAGCGAGGCACTAGTCGGAGATCCCGACGAGATCGCCTTGCGCATTCTGGATGAACTCAGAAAAGCCGGGATTTCTATAGGTTGAAGGAGGTAGACGGATGGACCTGGAAAACTGCAGGGGCATAATGGTCTACTGCGAGATTGACGTGTGCGGGATCATCGACAATTCGCTGGAGCTCATCGGCCATGCGAACACGTTGAAAGAAAAAATGGAACACTACCCTGAAGTCACGGCGGTGATCATCGGTAGTGACGTAGGATCATTGATCACTGTCGCGGCCAGGCATGGTGCCGACCGGGTGATCATGATGGACAACCCAAGATACAGGGTGTACAGGCCGGACCTGTACTCCGACGCGTTGGCTGCGGCGGCAGAAAAATACAGGCCAGAAATCCTTCTGGTCGGAGCGAGCCTCTCTGGAGAGGAAATAGGGCCAACAGTTGCCATGAAACTGCATACCGGCATGGCCGCCCACTGTGTTGAGCTCAAGATTCGCGATGATGGACAGTTCGTGCAAGTCGTGCCAGCTTTCGGGGGCAAGGTCCTGGGTGACATACTCTGCCCTGGTTTTCGACCGCAGATGGCCAGCATGAAGGCAGGAATGGTCTCGAAAAGAATATTCGAGGGCAAGGTCGCGGAGATCGAATCATTTGACCCCGACGTCAGGGGATTTGGAGACAGGTTGCAGGTCATCGAGACAATTCCCGAGACCAGGAAACGAGTCTCGCTTAGCAACGCGGAGCTGGTCGTAACCGGAGGGTTCGGCATCGGTACCCAAGAAGGCTGGGACAAGCTCGAACATATGGCGGAGCTCCTTCACGGCGTATCGACATGTACACGACCCGCTTTGGATGCAGGCTGGACCGACAAGGAAGAGACCATGGTCGGTACGAGCGGCGTGGCAATAAAGCCCAAGGTATATCTTGGATTCGGCGTTTCAGGAGCCGCCCACCATACCTGCGGGATCAAGGGCGCAGGTCTCATAATAAGCGTGAACAGGGACGCGAACGCCCCGATATTCGAAGTATCCGACTTCAAGGTCGTATCCGATTGGGAAGCCATCGTCAATGCGATAACCGCCAGGCTTGAAGCCACCAGCGCGGTATGCCCTGACCCGGATCGGGCATGACCGCACGGTAGCCAAACCGGTAATCAGTGCCGGGAATCTCGTGTATGCAAAGACCGCTCGCAGGATTGCCCATATCTTTAAAAGTGGCGACGTGGTAAATCTCAGCATAGGCCTGCCTACCTTGGCAGGCAACTATGTGCCGGAAGAGGTTACTGTCATTCTGCAGTCGGGTACGCGACCCTGCTCGACAGCAGCGCCCGGTCGGATCGCGCCGCATAGAAGCGTCCGGCGGTACTCCGCCGGACCTTCGTAGCGAGGGGGATACTTCCCCCCCCGACCGCCACTTCCTGCTTACTTTTCCGGGTATCTGATCGACAAGTGCAGTTCATCCAATTGTTTCTGGTCGACCTCGTTCGGGCATTCGTCCATCGGACTGACGGCGAAGGAGTTCTTGGGGAAGGCGATGACTTCCTTGATGCTCGTTTGTCCTGCCATCAGCATGACCAGCCGGTCGAGGCCGGGGGCGATGCCGCCGTGGGGGGGCGCGCCGTACTTGAAGGCCTCGGTCAGGAAGCCGAATTTCTTCTCCGCCTCGGCGGGGTCAAAGCCGACGATCCTGAATACGCGCTTCTGCAGGTCCGGGTCGTGGATGCGGATAGAACCGGAGGCCAACTCGAAGCCGTTGAGCACGAGATCGTACAGGTCGCCCTTGACCGAGCCGGGATCGGTCTCCATGGTGGCGTGGTACTGATCCTGCGGCCAGGTAAACATGTGATGTGCGGTGTCCCACTTGTTCTCGTCTTCGTTCCACTCGAACATGGGAAAGTCCACGATCCAGGCGAATTCAAAGCGCTTGGGATCGCAGAACCCAAGGTCCTTGCCCAGCTTGCTGCGCACGGCGCCGAGAGCCACATTCGCTATCTTTCGTTTTTGGTCTGCAACGAGCAGGATGAGGTCGCCGACCTTGGCGCCCAGGCC
>SPCK01000254.1 GCA_004525355.1 Spirochaetales bacterium | reverse complement strand
GTATCGGAATGGATTTGATACCCTGGCAGCTGCAAGGCGAACTGGATAAGAAAGGAATCATCCGCCAGCCAGCATGGTTTTCTCCACGCTTTCACCTTTTTAACAACAACCTGTCGCTCGCAGCAAACTTGACGACCCGGGGCATCTGTGGTACCTTGTCCCGCAACCCTTCCACTATAAAGGACATCGACGATGAATAGTATCTTTTCAGGCATGAATCTTATTCAAGCCGCCAGCCCGACCGGGTCCATGCTCTCGACCGTCATCATGTTTGGCGCCGTATTCCTCATTTTCTACTTCATGATCATTCGCCCCCAGAACAAGAAGCAGAAGGCGATGCAGAAAATGATAGCATCCGTCAAGAAAGGTGACAAAGTGATCACCATTGGCGGAATCCACGGCACCGTGCACGCTGTCAAGGAGAAGACCGTCGTCATCAAGGTCGACGATTCTTCCCGGATGGAGTTCTCGAAGTCCGCTATTGCCTCCGTAGACGCCCAGGGCGAATTCTCAGAGGTTGAAGCCTCCAACGGCAAGCAAGACGCATCCAAGTGAGTCTTCGCGATCCGGGCGCGGACCCTTGGTCCCCCGGATCGCGCCCCTCCCCCATCTCGACAGCACCGGAGTCAGAGAATGAACAAAACCAAGCGATTCCTCGTCGTGCTCGCAGTGCTGGCAGCGGCGTTCGCTTTCCTCTTCCCCTCTATCAAGTGGTACTACCTAACCCCGAAGGAAGATATGGCACTCGCCCTCGGCTCTCGCGAGGCCATCCGCGATTATTCATGGCGAATGGCCCGGGCTGACCTGGCCGTATTCGAGTCCCGTGTCAAGACAGGGGATGAAACCACCCTCCCGGCGTCCTTCGAACCTCTCGTCGCCAGGGCCAACCAGGCATACAAAGACCTGAAGATGAGCCTGCCGACGACCTGGAGCGCCAAGAACGTGCTGGCGGCCTTCGACAATCGCGAAGACGCCTTGACCGAATTCGAGGATGTGTACCGGGCGCGCACGCTCAAGCTCAAGAACCTGCACGGCAATGCCGTACAGCTGGGACTCGACTTGTCCGGCGGAATGTCCATTGTCATTCGCGCGGATCTCGAGTCGCTGGCGACCCGAACCGGTCGGACCCTTTCGGCCGCCGAGAAGGATGATGCCGTCGTTCGGGCGCTCGAAGTGCTCAACGGCCGCATCGACAAATTCGGCCTGACCGAGCCGGTCATCCGTCGCCAGGGCGAAGACCGTATCTACGTGGAAATCCCGGGCGCCGCGGATCCCGAGCGCATCAACAGCATCATCATGGGACGCGGGAAGCTCGCCTTTCATATTGTTGACCAGGAAGCCACGGCAAGGCTCACCGAATATTTGACAACCAATCCTTCCGGTATCGATGAACGCTTCCATGTATCGGATCCGGACATCATCCCGACAGGCCACGCCGCCCGGAAATTTTACAGGAAAGATTCTTACGGCCTCGACGAGTGGACGGGCCAGTATATGGTCATCACTGAAGTACCCGGATTGGACGGTAACCATATAGAGAGCGCCACCGTCCGGTCCGATCCCGTCACCGGTCAGCCCGAGGTGAACTTCACCTTGGACAAGGAGGGTGGCGACCTCTTCTACAAGTTGACCAGCGAGAACGTCAACAAAACCATGGCCGTAGTGCTGGACGACCGCATTCGTACCGGAGCCCGCATTTCGGGTCCCATACAGTCCAGCGTAGCTATCACCGGCTTCAACTTTGACGAGGCCAACAACCTTGCCTTGATCCTGCGGTCGGCAGCCTTGCCCGTTGAGCTGGTCGTGGAATCCCAGCAGGCCATCGGCGCCTCCCTGGGTGAAGATTCCATCCGGCAAGGTTCGCAGGCGGTAATCATCGCCCTTCTGGCTGTCTTTGCCTTCATGCTCCTCTATTACAAGGGTGCAGGAATAAACGCTACCTTGGCCCAGGTATTGAATCTTTTCCTCATGCTTTCGATCCTGTCCGCCTTCAACCTGACCCTGACGCTGCCGGCGATCGCCGGATTCGTGTTGACCCTCGGCATGTCGGTTGACGCCAATGTGATCATCTTCGAGCGAATAAAGGAAGAGCTCAGGCAAGGCAAGGGGCGCAAGGCT
This sequence comes from Spirochaetales bacterium, assembly GCA_004525355.1. Taxonomy (GTDB): domain Bacteria; phylum Spirochaetota; class Spirochaetia; order Treponematales; family UBA12059; genus UBA5200. Next base: position 1,954 of record SPCK01000254.1, on the reverse strand, counting down.
TCCATTGACGCAGGATTTTCAAAGGCGTTCTGGGCCATCATGGACTCCAACGTGACAACGATCATAGCAGCCCTTTTCATGGCCCAGCTCGGCAGCGGCCCCATCCAGGGTTTTGCCGTAAGCCTCGCGATCGGTAACCTTTCCTCGCTCTTCACGTCGCTCTTCGTGTCCAGGTTGTTGTTCGACTTCAACACCGATACCTTCAAGAGCAACACCATGTCCATCAGCTGGAGGGTCAAATGACGCGTTTGATCAGGTTCCACAAGGCCTTCCTGCCCGCAGCCATCATTTCACTCGTGGTGATAGCTTTCGGGGTGGTAGGGATATTCGTCAAGGGCTTTAACCTCGGCGTCGATTTCCAGGCCGGTATCAACCAGTACATTCAGCTGGCGTATCCAGCGGCTACCATTACCTACAACGGTGGTGGTACGCCCAAGCTGACCATTTCCGAATCGGTTGCTACAGTCGTATTTACGGGCGTCGACGCCACCAGCAGGACCGTTTTATGGGACCTGTCTACCGTCGGAACCATTGCCGACCTGGCTGGTATGATGAAAGCTGAAGGCTTGGAGTTTACCATCATCGACGGAGCCGGGCTGTCCGCGGACTTCCTCGTGCCCACCTATCAGGGAGACTATATCCTGTCCCCGGAACCCGTGCTCATACACCGTTCCGCCAAAAACAACGCGGAGACTTTCGGTACCATTGAGGAGATTCGCGCTGCGGTCGCCTCTATCGGCAGCGCTTCCGTACAGGATATTGGCGCCAAGGGTTCGATGCAGTACGTGATACGCGTTCGCGACGACGGTAGCGATACCGCCTTCAGCGCGAACGTTCCCCTTCTTATAGAGAAAGCCTTGAACAATGCTTTCGGTTCCGACAGGACCGTCGCCATGAAGACGGATTACGTCGGAGCGCGCTTCTCCAAGGACCTCGCGGACAATTCCTGGAAGCTTATCCTCTTCACCCTGACGGTGATCCTCATTTATGCCGGCATCCGGTTCAAGTTTCAGTTCGCAGCCGGCGCCGTCCTGGCGATCATCCACGATGCGCTTATCGTGGTCGGTTTTATCGTGTGGAGCGGGATGGAATTCAATACGTCTTCTATCGCCGCAATACTGACCATTCTTGGTTACTCGATAAATGATACCATCGTCATTTTTGACCGTATCCGCGAGGACAGGACGCTAAACCCGACCGACAAGTTGACCACGATCATAGACAAGTCGATCACCGAGACGCTGGGCAGGACGTTCATAACGATCATCACTACGCTCCTGGCGGTGTTTGCCTTGTATATCTTCACTTCGGGCAGCATCAAGGATTTTTCTCTCGCGTTGATTGTCGGCATGATATCCGGCACGTACTCTACCGTCTTCGTGGCCAGTGGGTTCGTATCCTTCTGGGAGAAGCATATGGCTCATCGTTTCAACAGGAACGCATCGACGGCAGTGACCGCCAAGACGGTTCGCTGATCGGATCATTTTCAAGAACGCATAGGGAACGAACGGCGCCGTGAGGCGCCGTTCCATTTCACGGGCAAACGGTCTGGCATGAGGCCTAAATCTTTGGCCGTGAGTACTTTACAAAACTGGTGGATTTGGATATATTTCATATGCAATGCTATTCGCGGATTCTACCGGGTCTACCCGCTAGCGCGGTAATGTTTATTTAAAATGAGCTGACGCACATGGCGCCGAACGCGGGAGTACCCGCTAGCGGCGTAGGGAATGTTGTTGTAGTGTTTTCTTTCGAAAACGGCGCCGTACCCAAGCGGTAAGGGAGAGGTCTGCAAAACCTTCATGCGGCGGTTCGATTCCGCCCGGCGCCTTGATACAACAGCCACCCAACAGGGTGGCTGTTGTATTACAAAAGGGCAAGGGCGAAATCGAAGGATTTGAGCGCCGAGCGGTAGCGAGGATGAGCGAACACGAAGTGAGCGGAAGCGAGAATC
>SPCK01000430.1 GCA_004525355.1 Spirochaetales bacterium | reverse complement strand
TTATTCACCAAGCGCAAGGGCAGATCCAGTTTCTATTTCCTGAGCGAGGCCGGAATGGCCATCATGAAAACCGGGGAGTCCAGAAGCGTGAAACGGGGACCTCCCTCTTCGTGGGACGGCACGTTTCGCATGATATCCTACGAAATACCGGAGTCATTGCGTCATGAAAGGGCGGCATTGGCCGAAACCCTGCGCAAAGCCGGATTGGGCAGGGCTGCCGCCGGCCTTTGGGTCAGCGCCTACGATTTTGAAGATCGTGTCCAGGAACATCTCGCCCGCCGAGTCCTCGCAGGACGGGTGGACCGGTACCTCTCGGAGTATTCCGGGGATGCGAAGGAATTCGCATCCCGAATCTGGAAACTTGAAGAACGGCGCGTCGCCTTGGACGCTTTCATAGCGTGCTATTCAGCCCGACGAGATGAGTTTATCCATCGGAGGGAAAGCGCTTCCGCCCTGAACGATGGAGAGTGCTTCACGGAGTATTTCGAGGAGCTTGGGGCCTTCGTCGAGGCCATGGCCTCGGTTCCCCCGGTACCTCCGGAACTTCTGCCATCGGATTGGCCGGCCGGAAAGGCCAATGAATTATTTATCGAGTATCGTCGTCTGGTGCATGCCGGCGCCAGTGATTTTTTTGATTCCGTCTATGAGCCGTTCGATTGATCGGCGAAAACTGGTTCAGGGAGGCTGCAATGCGCGAATTGACTGGATCAACAAATTCGGCTTCACATCTTTCACGTGCCTTTACGATGTTTCGCGGAATCATGATGGAGCTGGCAATCGCTTGCCTTGCAGGGTTGAGTCTGGGCGGCTGCGTATTCAGGGCGGCGACTGAAGGCGAAGGTCCCGTTCACGCCATCACGAGTCCGGCCAAGTGGGTAGCGGGGAAGCGGACCGCTCTTCTCGTGGTCGATATGCAAAAAATATACTTTCCCGTTTTCAAGAGTCCAATAGTGTTGTCCAATATTCAGAAGCTCCTGGCCGCGGCTGATGCCCAGGGGGCCTTGGTCGTCTGGGTATATAACGACCCTTCCAGCTCCGGGCCAGGCAGTCTGGCATACGAACTGGCCAAGCCCCTGGCTCCGGCAAAGCATCACCTTCAGGTGGCCAAGGCCAGTTCCAGCGCTTTTATCGCGACCGATCTTGAGAAGATGCTGGATGCCGAGGGCGTCGGCCGCTTGGTTTTCACGGGGTTGGCCAGCAACGGTTGCGTCAAAGCCACGGTGGAGTCCGCCGAGGGCCGGGGGTACCGCGTCGTGATAGCCGAGGACGCCCATACCATCCCGAGCACGGGAGCCAAATTTTCCACCGTCGAAAGCATGAACGAGGCGTGGCGAAAGAACCCGCGCCTGGAAGTGATGCCCGCCTCCGACATCAGCTTCGCCTTGCCCGAGGCGACGCTTCGGGGTTTGGGCGCTTCGGATTGGTCCAATTCGGAAGGCTTTACGAAGTTCATGGACGAGAGTTATCGGAAGGTGCTGGCGCGGCTTCCCGAAACGGCTGTCCAATACGGGCTTGAGGCCTGGGCCGGAATCGCGCCCGGGGCACTGGACGGAGTGACGCCTGAATATATCGCGGCGACCGATATAGTCGAGAAGGAAGTCCTTAAAGAGCTGAAAGCCTATGACCGCTCGACGATGATTCCGGGGGACGAGCTTTCGGCGTCGGTCTTTGCCCGGTCCCTGGAAGCCGACGCGGAAGTAAGGCGGTACGCCGACCTGACATACCCGGTCAATCCTACGGTGTTTGGAATTGCCTATGCCGCGGAAAGCTTTTTTACTTCGGTGCAGCCGGTTGAAGACGAGGCCGGAGCCCGCGCCTATCTATCCAGGCTCTCCGCATTGGCCAAAAAACTGGACGATACGACGGAGAGCCTTGCGCGTCGGGCATTGAAACGATCTATCGCGCCTCAAATGGTACTGGAACGAGCCTTGCCGGATATCCAGCGCATGGCAGCAAACGATTCCCGATACACGCCCTTCTACGAAACATTGAAAGAAAAGCTCGAAGCCATCGATGCCATAGACATCGCGTCACGGGAGGCCATGCTGGCGGAGGCGGAACATACGATTAGCGGCTCCATCCTTCCGGCCTACAAGCGCATGGTTGTCGAAGTGGAGCGCCTCATCCCCAAGGCTCCGAAGGCATTGGGAATCTGGCAGGCGCCAAATGGCGCTCGGTACTATCAAACTTTGTTAAAGGCCATGACGACCACCGAGCTGACCCCCGACCAGATACACCAGATCGGCTTGGACGCCTTGGCGAGAATTCACCAGGAGATCGTCGAAGCCGGCAAGGCAAGCGATTCTATAAGCGGGAATACAGCTCAGGCCGTCGTAGCCTCGGCCTTCAGGAAAGGTATCGGTCCAGAAGAAGCCTTGGCGGCCTACACGCACCTGTTACGCAAGACGGAGTCCTCTCTCGAATCCTACTTTCCGTTGTATCCGGCCGCTCCCGTTACCGTGGCGACCGC
>SPCK01000256.1 GCA_004525355.1 Spirochaetales bacterium | reverse complement strand
TGCTCGCCATTGGAATTCGTCGCCTCGGTGATGCCGTCCGAGTAGAGGAACAGGATATCGCCCTCGTCGACCGGCACCGCGTATTCCACGTATTCCTGCGCCGGCAGGAAGCCCATCGGGGCATTCGAACCCTTGAGCCTCCAGCATCGCCCGCTGCGTTTCTCGTAATGGACGATGCTGGTGTGCCCGCAATCCACGTAGCGGAACAGCCCCGCGTTCCCGTCGATACGGCCGTAAATCAGGGTGAAGAAGGTCTTCAATTCCAGCAGTTTGCCGGCGATGCGCTTCTCGGCGGCGCCCACGATGTCCTTGAGCTTGAGTCTCGAGCCGTTCGACTCGTCCGCCAGCGTCATGTGGGCGCGGACGAAGGCGTTTCTTGCTGCCGCTCCGGTTAGCGCCGCCGGAATGCCTTTTCCCATCACGTCGCCAACCATGAGGTCAAGGACTTCATCGCCGCCATCGTAAAAGTCGATGAAGTCGCCGTCAATCTTCTGGGAGGGAAGCGTCATCGATGCGAGCTCGAACGTGGAATATGCCCGTTCCGGCTGCCCCAGGAGAAGGGCCTGCTGGATACGGGCGCCGATGGTAACCTCGTAGTCGCGTGCCTCCGCGAGCTTGAGCTCGTCGCTCTTGCGAATGGACCGGTCCTCGATCCACAGGACGATACGATTGGCGGTCCGGCGACCGGGCACGGGGAATCCCCTCATATGCAGCCAGTGCGTTTCGCCGTCGCGGAGAATACGAAACTCGGATTCGAAGGGTGAATCGCGTCCGGACCCGAGCGCGGCATGCACGCCCTCGACATCGTCCCCGTGGATCATTCCCTCGATGCGCCCGAATGTGACTTCGGACGGATCGGAACCGAACATGAGCCCGAAACCGGGGCTGGCGTAGAGGATGCGGTCGAGGTCCGCGGTAACCACGAGGATCGAGGCGGCGAGCGATCCGGCGAATTCCTGGAATTGTGGATCGTCCATGGGCAAGGCGGACCTACGGCGCTGCCCGTTGGCGATCGCCGCCAGGAGCAGAATAGACAGGATGAAGAGAATCGCGATAAGGACTATCGCCAAAGGCATGCTTATATCGGGCGGCTCTACGCGTTGGCCCAGGCCAGCGCCGATTCCCGAGTCGGGAATATTGACACGAGCTTGGCGAGCTGGACCATCCTGAACAGCACCGATACCGATGGCTGGGCTCCGCAGATGGAGATCCGCGCACCTCGCGCGAGCGTATCCCGCACGAGACTGAGGATGGATCCAAGGCCGGTGCTGTCCACGAACTGCACGAGGGCCATGTCCAGTATGGTCAGGTCGGAAGCCGAGGCGACAGGTTCGTACATCCCGGAAAACTCCCTGGCGCTCAGCGTGTCCAGGTGGTTGAACTCCGGCTGTATAATGAGCGTACCGCCTATTGTTTCAGTAGCCATGGCCCCTCCCGCATGAAGGCTCGGAGCTGTCGAAAGCGCCCTCCGTGTACGTTAGTTTACTATAATTGGTGATCCCTCATCAGCGTCCGCGGAACTTGATGTCCACGACGAGCAGTATGGACACGATTTCATGCGGATTGACCTGGGCCAGCATCGCGTTGGTGTACTCGACCTGTGACTTCACGGTGACCGTTTCCGCGGGCGTGACGGTTATGCCGCCCAGGACGGACCATTTCTCGAACTGGTTCGTCGGCTCGTACACCGTGCTGAACGTTCCCCCGAGGGAGAACAGGATTTCCGGCGCGAGGGCGTACTCCCCGGTCCCGAGGAACGCGAAGTTGAAGTAGCCGGCATCCGGCTCATAATGGTGAAAGGCGGTGAATACCGTGGCGCCGAGGAGGAGCCCTGGGGTCATGCGGTATTTCAGCGATGGGGAAGCGATCCCCCCGGCGCTCGTATCGGTTAACTCGCCGGTGAGGGAAAGGCTTGCAAGCGCCAGTCCCGACTCGTAGGTAGCGGAGAGGAAGGCTGAATGAAGCAGCCCTCCTTCGCGCCAGTCGTACTCCAGCGCATAGGAACCTTCGCCGTAGAAGGCTCCGGGCAGGTCGAAGGCCAGCCCCAGCCTGCCACCGGTGATGTCGGAAAAGCTGGCATTGGTGCCGTTGGCCGCGGTGATCAGGTATAGCCCCGCCGGAAGCGGGGCGATGAATACGTCCTCCCAGTCCAGGCCGTAGCGTTGGTCGCTATAGTAGCTGAACCCGATGGACGTGATGTTGCGGAAACGCCCTTGCGCGGAAACGGTTCCCACTACCGTTACAGCGAGTAGGACGACGAGTGCGATTGGTTTCGCTTTCATTACTCCAGTATAATGCGATGTTCCGGGAATGCCAACGCAATGCGCCACGGCTGGACAAGAGATCCGGGGCGTCCGAAGGACTGGATCGGAGCTGACTATCGGAAATTGACGACCAGTCCGCCCATTGTATCGGCATGGAACGGAGATTATTATAAATTCATGCTCGACCCGACCGCCAGGATATTCATCGACCTTCTCATGAACCTGACCCTGCTCGTGGCTTTGTCGATCTTGTCGGGATTTATCGAGAGACGTCTGCCTTCAACCGGGAAGGCAGGGGTCGTCATGCAAGGCGTGCTTTTTGGGCTCACGGCGGTATTCGGTATGATGCGGCCGCTCGTCCTGGCTCCGGGCCTCTTCTTTGACGGCAGATCAGTGATGGTCAGCCTGTGCGCCCTGTTCTTCGGACCCGTAGCCGCTGGAATCTCGGTTCTTCTGGTCGCCGCCTATCGCGCCGCCATTGGTGGCGCGGGAACTGTTACCGGAATATTGGTCATCGCTTCTTCGGCAGGTATCGGCATCGCAGCACGCAGCCTATCAAAGCCGAGAGCCGAGCCTCCTTCCTCCTCCCATTTGTTTGTCTTCGGTATCGTGGTCCACCTCGCTATGCTCGCCCTGATGTCAACGCTTCCCGGTGGGACTGGGCTGGGCGTTGTGATGCGCATCGGGCTTCCGGTACTCATTCTGTATCCGCTTGCTACGATATTGGCAGGCAAGATCCTCTCGGACCAAGCTGAATCCCATCGTATGTTGGCCGCACTTTCAAAAAGCGAGGAACGGTTCAAACTGAGCATGGATGCTACAAGCGACGGCCTCTGGGACCTGGATGTCAGCTCGGGGACGGCCTATTACAATCCTGCTTATTTTCGAATTCTCGGCTACGAACCGGGAGAATTCCCTTCGAGTGGCCTGTCATGGCAGGAGCGACTGTATCCAGACGACAGGGAACTGGTTCTTGCGGCGAACAATGCATGCATCGATGGAGAGAGCGACTTCATAGAGAATGAATATCGCCTGCGGCACAAGAACGGCCAGTGGCGCTGGATCCTGGCGCGTGCCAAGTGCATCGCGCGCAGCCCGACGGGCCGCGCCCTGCGCATCGTCGGGACACATGTCGACATCACCGAGCGTAAGGAAGCCGAGGAGCGGCTCAGGCGCAATCTTGCGGAGAAGGAAATACTCCTCAAGGAGATACACCATCGGGTCAAGAACAACCTGACCGTGGTCTCGAGCCTCCTCAACCTACAGGCGGATACGATTACAAGTCCGGAGCAAGCGGTGGCCGCCTTCCAAAATAGCAGAGACAGGATTTTTGCCATTTCCATGGCCCATGAGGTTCTGTACCAGGCAAGCGATTTTACGAACGTCGATATGAACGATTACCTGAAGCTTCTGATCCGGCAACTCTCCATCGCCTATGATTCGGGAGACCGTATCCGTTTCTCGTTGGACGATGGAGGAGTCAGGCTCAGCGTCTCGTCGGCCATACCCTGCGGACTCATCATCAACGAGCTTGTCACCAACGCAATCAAATACGCGTTTCCCGACGGTCGCTCAGGTAAGATCAATGTGGCCTTGCATGCTGTCGAAGGTGGCAGCCTGGAACTGAGGGTCGCAGATGACGGCATCGGGCTCCCTGTCGATTTCGATAGTGAAGACTCCGATTCGCTCGGCTTGACCCTCGTCCGCCTGCTCGTGGAGCAGCTTCACGGCGAGCTTCTCATCTCCGATTCCGGCGGAGCGGTCTTCCGCGTCAGCTTCATTGACGCGGTGTCGACATGATCG
>SPCK01000469.1 GCA_004525355.1 Spirochaetales bacterium | reverse complement strand
TGGACGCCGCCGGCGCTCTGCCACCTGCCGATGGTGCTCGGGCCGGACGGGCACAAGCTGTCCAAGCGCCACGGCGCCACCGCCGTGGACGAGTTCCACTCCAAGGGTTACCTGAAGGAAGCGCTGGTCAATTATATCGCGATGCTTGGCTGTTCCTACGAGGACGGGCGTGACATCTATTCGCTTGAGGATCTGGCGCGGCTGTTCAAGATCGAACGCATCAACAAGGCTCCCGCGGTATTCGATTACGCCAAGCTCGAGTGGTTCAACGGCCAGCATATCAGGCAGAAGAGCGACGCGGAGCTTTCCGCGCTCATTTCGCCCTACTTGGCCAAAGCCGGCGTCGTCAGCGACCCGCCGTCTGCGGACCAGTCTGCCCTCGTGCTGGCGGCTGCCCCTCTGGTCAAGGAACGGCTGAAGTTCCTGTCTGACGCGCCCGACATCATGCGCTACCTGTTCGCCGTACCCGCGCTCCCTTCCATTGAGGAATTCATCCCCAAGAAACTGGATGCGACACGTACGCGGGAATCGCTTTCGGTGTCCAGGGATCTGTTGTCCTCCGTAAGCGTAGACGATCACGCGACCGCCGAGGCCGCGTTCAGGGAGCGCGCGGCCGAAATGGGACTCAAGCTCGGCGACCTGCTTATGCCCCTGCGTGTTGCCGTAACCGGTTCCCGGGTCAGCCCGCCGCTCTTCGAGAGCATCAAGCTGCTCGGCGTCGAAAGCACGCTCGCCCGTATCGACAATGCCATCGAGGCTCTCTCGTGAACTGGGAGGGGAGCATCCGGGTCGTCAAGGCCATAGCGGGGACCGCCCTGCTCGCGGTCGCCGGATTTCTCGCGGGCGCTTGCGCCGGTTTGGGTTCCACTCAGGGCGCAGCTGGTCCACTACCTGGAGGTTCACCTGTCGACGCCGACGCGAAGGCGCGGATGTTCTGGACGGTCAGTTCGTCGCAGGGTGGAACGGCCTACGTCCAGGGAACCATGCATCTGGGTTCCGACGAGCTGTATCCGTTCGCCCCAGCCGTCCTCGAGTCGCTGAAAAAGGCCGACCTCGTACTTGCGGAGCTTTCCAGCGCGGACATGGATCGCGGTAACGGGCTCGTTCTCAACCGCATGGCCGAGGCTATCCTGGAAGGCGGCAAGATCCTGGGCGACTACCTGGGCGAGGATGAGATCGCTTTCCTGGAAAATTACATGGGCAAGGAGGCGTACCGGCGACTGGCTCCCTTCCGGCCATGGGTCGCGTACAGCACACTCGACGTCTACGCCGCGGGCAAGGCAGGCCTCGATCCGACCAGGGGCGTGGATATCGCGCTGTACGCCGCGGCCGCCGAATACGGCAAATCCGTCGCAGGTCTCGAGAGCGCGGAGAGTCAGCTGGATATCCTGACCGGACCGCCACTTTCTACCCAGATACTCATCCTCAAGGACGCCATCCGCGAGTATCGCGAATATCCTTCCGCTATCGCCGACCTCTACAAGTCCTATCTGCGCGACGATCGCCGCCGCCTGGCCAGACAGCTCGACGACTCCCTTGCGCGAACGAAGGCCTGGTCGACCCCGGTGGCGGATTTCAACGACTCGCTCCTGGCCAAACGCAACGCGCTCTGGGCAGGGCGCCTGTCCGCGCTGCTTGAGCAGGGCCGGACGGTCTTCGTCTTTGCGGGCGTCGCGCATTTCCTGGGCGCGGGCAACGTGCTCGAGCTCCTGGAAAAGCAGGGGTATAAAGTCCGCGCGAATCCTTGACGCCCAGCCCCCCCGTAGAGCATAGTTTCCCCGCCGCGCCCCTGAAGCGCGGTAAGGAGTACACCATGAACGACGCTTCCCTTCCTTCACCCGACGTCGGCACGTCCGACTTCATCCGCAATTTCATCAAGGAAGACATCGCGGCCGGACGCTATTCGTACGTTCGCACTCGATTCCCCCCCGAGCCCAATGGGTGGCTGCACATCGGCCACACCAAGGCATTCAACCTCAGCTTCAGCATTGCAAGGGAATTTGGCGGTACCTGCAACCTTCGATTCGATGACACGAATCCTGAAAAGGAAGACCAGTCTTTCGTGGATGCCATAAAGCGGGACATCGCGTGGCTGGGCTACGAGTGGGGACAGAACGAGTACTACGCCTCGGATTATTTCGAGAAGCTGTACGGCTACGCGGTCAAGTTGATAGAGAAGGGCATGGCCTACGTCGACGACCTCACCGACGAGCAAGTCCGG
>SPCK01000321.1 GCA_004525355.1 Spirochaetales bacterium | reverse complement strand
GCATGACTTGGCGGAACGATCACAGGGAACGACCGAGGCAGCCACCGGAACGGCGACTCCTTCAGAAGATGACCTTCTGAAGGATGGCTCGCTCGATCTCGATACCCTGCGGCTCAAGAAAGCCGCGGTCAGCGCCCTGGGCAAGAGCAGGCTCGTTCTATCCTTGAGCTTGGAGCGATCCGGCGCCTGGTTCGTGGAGGATGAAACCCTTGTGATACCCTGCGCCAATGGCTATGACGCCAGTACGGTATTGGCTGACGCGGCTCTCGTCGCCCGCAGGATTACAGAACTCTGCGGCAGAACTTTTCGGGTGGAACCGCGCACGACTGAAATGCCCGGAGCCCGTGAGGTCAGCGCAAAACCTTCCGCGGATCGGAATGGCGATGGCGATGGCGACGACGATGGGGAGGATGAACCACGGGATCCCGTGGAACTTGTCGAGCGCGTATTCAGGGGCAGGCGCATACTGGCCAAGCGTGCTGAAACGCCGCGTCCCGATGGACAATGAACGCATAGTTTTTTACTTTTCAGGCGGAGCCCCGGTGATGGATGCGGGCGCGAGCCTGTTGATTTTCCCGAACTCTGGAGGAATCAGTGGATTTCAATGATATCATGAAGATGCTCAAGGACCCCCAGGCGCTCCAGTTGCAAGCGCAGGAGGCGCAGGCGCGTGTCGCATCGGTGAATGTGGTAGGGTCGGCGGGGGGCGGCATGGTCAGGGTTACGCTTAATGGAGTCATGGAGATGCTCTCTGTTGAGATCGCGCCCGAAGTCGTCGATCCGGCCGAGATCGGCTTGCTCCAGGACCTGGTCAGGGCGGCCTACAATGATGCATCGGAACGGGTAAAAGAAGCCACGCAGGCCGAGATCGCCCGTTCCATGGGCGGCATGGGCCTGCCGGATATGGGCGGACTGTTTGGCGGACAGAAGTGAAAGCCCTTGAGGACCTGGTGGGTCTTCTGTCGCGACTCCCGGGAATAGGCCGAAAAAGCGCGGCCCGGATAGCCTTCCACTTGCTCAAGGCGGACGGGCAGTATGCGGCAGTCCTCGCCGAGCGCATCGGCGGCCTGCGCGAGCGGGTGCGTTTCTGCTCACGCTGCGGGTCATATACCGAGGAAGACCCCTGCGAGGTGTGTTCGTCTCCCTCCCGCGACCGATCCATCATCTGCGTGGTGGAACAACCCCAAGACGTGTTGACCATTGAGGCATCGCGCGAGTATCACGGACTATACCATGTGCTCGGCGGACTCATCTCGCCGCTGGACGGTATCGGTCCGGAGGCGCTCAAGCTGGACAGACTGGTGGATCGGGCGCGCGAACTGGGCGCGAAAGAGGTCGTTCTTGCTACCAATCCGACCGTAGAAGGCGATACTACCGCGCTTTACGTGAAACGCGTCCTGGAAGGAAGCGGGATGCAGGTCACCAGGCTGGCGACTGGTATTCCAGTCGGTGGAGACCTCGAGTACGCGGACCGGCTCACCCTGGCCCGTTCGTTCCGGGGGCGTACCGCGCTCTGACCGGTTGGTTGGCAGGGTACTGACAACGTCGGTTGCTTTGCCAGCACCGTTGCGATTGCTCGCATTCCTCGCACTACGCTGCGCAATGGCAACATCAATAGCGCTGCGGACAGCCCGTATACGCGGTTTGTAAACAGCCTGATATCGACTACGCCGGAAGTCGAGGCGGGTTTCGATCAAAAAGAAAGGCCACCCCGGCGAGGGGCGGCCTTATCACGTCCGCGCGGCTTCGGCCTACTGGAGGAGCTGAAGCACTTGCTGGGTTTTCTGGTTGGCCTGGGCAAGCATGGCGTTGCCGGCCTGCGCGAGGATACGGTTCTTGGTGAACTCGACCATCTCGCTGGCCATGTCTGCGTCGCGGATGCGACTCTCGGCAGCCTGTAGATTCTCGGCGCCGATGTCGATACCTTTGATCGCGTGCTCGAGCCTGTTCTGATAGGCTCCCATGTCTGCGCGCTGCTTGTTGACCTTCTTGAGAGCGGCATCCAGCACTCCGATAGAGCGATTGGCGCTATCGGGACTGGCTATCGACATGATGGAATCGTCGCCGACGTTCTTTACGCCCAAGGCCTTCGCGGTCATGGTACCGATGTACACCTGCTCGCGTTGGTCCATGTTGGCGCCGATGTGGAACCACATCGAGCCGGTAACGATGTTCTCGCCGGTCTCCCTGGCGAAGCGGCCCGTGAGCATGTTCATCCCGTTGAATTGGGCATGGCTCGCGATACGGTCGATCTCATCAACCAGCTGGGAGACTTCCACCTGGATCTGCATGCGGTCCTCGGAGCTGTAAATGCCGTTGGACGCCTGCACGGAAAGTTCGCGGAGGCGCTGGATGATGTCCTGCGTCTCCTGGAGATAGCCTTCCGCCGACTGGATGAACGAGATGCCGTCCTGGGCGTTCTTTGACGCCCGCTGGAGGCCGCGAATCTGGGAGCGCATCTTCTCTGATACGGCGAGTCCTGAAGCATCGTCGCCGGCGCGATTGATCCGCAATCCGGAGGCGAGCTTCTCCATGTTCTTGTCTACGCTGCCGTTGGTTACCCCGAGGGAGCGATTGGCGAACATCGCACTGAGGTTGTGATTAATGATCATAACCGATCTCCTTTCCTTAGAAGCGACGGCTCGATGGCCGTCCGGCATCCTTGCCGATTGTCGTGTCGATTTCGACGTTACGCCCCTCCGGGCCGCGCCGGTGAACGTGAACTGTTGAATTTCCGCTTCGCCGCTTTCCTGCGAACAAAGTCCGCCGGAGACGCGGTAGCACGGTCCTTCATTTATGCTTATCGGCGGGGCGCGAGGCGGCTTGAGAAGAATCGAACGGGAATCCGCGCAACCAGGAGCCTGTCGGACTTAGGATTTTCGAGCGACACGAATGAGCCGCGAGCGAAAAAATGCTGAGGATTGAGGGCCATAGTTGCTCTATGGCCCGATTGACGAGGCGTTTTTGTGCCGCGGGGCACCGTTTCGCTCGGAAAAGCGTATAATCCTTCATTTGTCTTTCGTAATGTTTTTTCTGCGCTCATAAGTCCGACAGGCTCCTGGGCTCGGGCTCTTCTCGCGAGTGGTCACCGGGTTGCCTTGCCTCGTGCTCGCTGCCAGTACGAGGCCCGGCTTCGCACCGGCGGCCACCGTGGACAAAAGAAGGCGCGCCTCGGTCATGGATGAGCGCCGCGTCGATTGTGGCGAGTGCATTCGTGTGTGTTTGATTGGTATCAGGAAGGCGATCTCGAACTTACTGGCTGCGTTGAGCCGTTTTCCCGTCAAGACGGCCAGTTCAGCGCCACGAAGGTAACGGT
>SPCK01000434.1 GCA_004525355.1 Spirochaetales bacterium | reverse complement strand
TGGCATACGGCCCGTGCTTACCATAGACAAAAGCGGCAAGGCCGATTCCGCCGGCATGTATTTCGGCGCGCGGAATGGGATTGCAAAGATCTTGGCCCTCGTCGCGGCCGCGGTTCCCGATGGTTACCCCCTGGAAGCCCTTGTTGGACATGTCGACTCGCCCGATGACGCCCTGGAATTGGCGCGTGCCCTGGCAGAACGCTACCACCTTGCCGAGCTTCCTACCATCACGCCCATATCACCTGCGCTGGCGGCCCATGGCGGACTCGGTGCCGTAGCGTTGGGGTTCCTCCTTCCTGTGGAGCAATGATGCTTGGCGTTGTCGCGGCGATACTACTTTCCTACCTGATTGGGTCTTTTCCGAGCGCCATAGTGATCGGCAGGATCTTTTTCGGGAGGGATCTGCGCACGGAAGGATCGGGGAACGCCGGCGGAACCAACGCGTTTCGCGTTTTCGGATGGAAGGCCGGCCTGGCGGTTTCCGTCCTGGATGTCGCCAAGGGAGCGGTTGTGGCGATTTTCCTGTCGCGGTTGATTGACAATACGATAGTGCCGCGAGAAGGAGCCATGCTGGTCACCGGATTGCTTGCGGTGATCGGTCACGTGTGGACAGTGTTCGGTGGCTTCCGCGGAGGCAAGGGCGTCGCCACTGCAGCCGGTGTCGTGATGGTAATCGCCCCGCTGGGTTTTTTCGCTGCGTTGGCGGCTTTTTCGCTTGTACTGATGAGCACCGGTATTGTCTCGCTCTCATCGATGACGGCCGCCCTGACCTTGAGCATCTCCATCCTCGTCACGACGCCGGCGGATGCCTCGCCCTGGCTGTTCGGGTTCGCGCTGTTTGCCACGCCGTTTATCATGTTTACCCACCGCGCAAATATCGGGCGGCTGCTCAGGGGCGAGGAGAAACGCTTCGAGAAGGTTGCCCTCCTGCGACGATTGTTCAAGCCGAGAGCGGGCTGATCGCCAGGGCGACGACCGGTGTACGCGCCGCCAACCCGTTCGCATCCGCCGTATCGTTCGTTATCGGTACATTATGGGCCGATCTTCGGGATGGTGATGCCAGGAAGGATCCCGGCGCCCAGGGTCTTTGCCCTGTCCTCAAGCGATTTGAGCTTGCCGTCCAGGGCTTTCTTCAGCTCGGCGGACGCGGCTTGATCGCCCTTGACCGCTGCCAGCAGCGTTTCCAATTCAGCCTTCGATACCAGCGTTCCTTCCAGTTCGGCGCCCACGTACGCGCGCAGGGCGGCATCCAACTCGTCCGCGGCCTGCCTGGCATAACGCCCGGCTATGGCCGCTACCGCCTTGGCGACTATGGCATCGATATCGGTTGACAACGAGAAGTGCTCTTTCCCATCCACGGATATGCCAAGGGAGACAGCCGCTTTCAGCTCACGGGCTGCTCCGAGCGCTTCTGCGATGGCGCGGCCCAAGGTGCCCGTGGGCGAGGCGACGGCAGGCTTGTCGACCGTCAACGAGAGCGAGGCGGAAATCGAGCCGTCCTTTTCTCCCACAAGGGATGACGTTCCCGAGAGGACCCCGCTGAAACCATCCAATCCGGCGTCGGCCAATGCGTCGCCCAGATCCATGGGCAAACTGGATATCGTCGCGTCAACCAAGAAGGCGCGGGTGGATGCGCCGCGTAGGTCGGCGATCGCGTCGGCAATGACGAGGGAACCATCGGCTCCCGCAACGGCCAGGCTGAAGGAACTCGGCACGGGTACCAGATCTGGTTCGCTTGATAATTCCCTGATAGCCACTGACCAGTCGGCGCCTCCAGCGGTAAAGCTCGAGGATACCAAGCCCAGGCGGAATGCGGGATAGGTTGCCCCGGGAAAGCGAACGTCTCGTCCCCTCGGAGCGGTCTTTCGTACTGGACTGACGCTGGAGTGCGCGGATTTCAGTCGTGCAGCGGCCTCAAAGAGCCGGCTCCCATAGTACAGGTACGTTTCAGCCTCGGCGGATAGCATGCCGCGGATCGATGGCTCAAGCGCGGCCATGGCCACGCCGCTCTTCGGGTCGACAAAGGCCTTGAGATACGCCGCGTCCTGGTTCACCGCTGCGCGTGCAGTTTTTTCCAGGGCGGACAGGCGTTCAGCGTCTCTGGAGGCTTCCGCCACGAGCGCGGAAGCCTGGGTGCCTACACCCTGAATAGCGGCGACCGCGGTTTTGACATCTGTGATGGCTTTCGAGGCCTGTTCGAGGTTTTTGATAGACGAGGGGTTGATGGCCAGGGCGGTGGCGCTGGAAACCCGCGCTGCTTCTATGGATGCTCGGGAAATCGTTGCCTTGGGCTCCCAGCGGGATACCGCATCGTCGTATGCCTCGCCCGCTTCAGTATACGCGGCAGTGCTGGCAAGGCGCGCTTTCTCCCGTTCGAGCAGGGCTACCGCGTCAAAGCCCTGAAAGTCAACCAGCGGAGGCGTC
>SPCK01000311.1 GCA_004525355.1 Spirochaetales bacterium | reverse complement strand
GCACCGAAGCCTCCGGATTCAAGCGCTCGCGCGATGGCGCTCGAACCCTCCGCCTGGCAGGCCCAGATCGTGGGCACCGCGGTGATGCGCCCCAGTCGTACCAAGTCCTCGAAACCCTTGTAGACGCCGGCAATGATCACGCCGTCGCCTACCGGCACGAAGACGTGGTCCGGCGCGAGGTATGCTTTCCCTGATCCTGCGACCTTTGCCAGGTCTCGCACCATCTCGAAGCTGACGGTCTTCTTGCCTTCGATGGTCAGCGGGTTGTATGCCGTGTTCCGCGACAGGACGCCCGTCGCCTTGCTGTACGCGAGGGACTGGTCGAAGGCGACGTCATAGGTGCCATCCACTTCGCGCAATTCGGCGCCGTACTGCAGCACTTGCACCCGCTTGGCCAACGGCGCTTTCTTTGGAAGGAACACGGTAATCTTGAGACCCGCCGCCGCGCCCACGCCGGACATGCTGGACGCCGCGTTGCCCGTGCTGGCCAAGGCGATTTCCTTGATGCCACGCTGCTTCGCGAAACCGGCGACGAGGTATGACGCGCGATCCTTGAAGGATCCGGTCGGCTCGCAGGTATCGTCCTTGAGGAAAAGCCGAGGAAAACCCGTTTTCTCCCGCAGGCGGTGGGGTTCCCACATCGGGGTATTCCCGACCGGGATCGGAGGCAGGAATTCCCGGGCCACCGGCAACGGGATATCGTCCGGGCCGCCCCCGAAGTCGCCTTCCCAGGCGCACTCGAGGACGCCCTCGAGCGGTTGCTCGGGACGTTGCTTTGCGGCGCACGCGTCGCAGAGGTACCTGGTCGCTTCGATCTCGTATTCGGCCCCGCACTCGGGGCATCTATAAAACCAGCGCACGGCGTCTCCTTGCTCCATCGTCCATCACAGTTTGGCGTCTTCCAGGGCGTAGGGCAGGGCGGCGTAGAAGGCAGCGGCCTTCCACAGGTCGTCCACGCGGGTTACCTCGTTGGGCGCGTGGGCCTGGTTCTCATCGCCGGGTCCGAAGCCGATGCTCGGGATACCATGTCTGCCGGCCACCGCCACCGCGTTGGTCGAGAACGTCCATTTGTCCACTACGGGAGCCTTCTCGAACACGGCTTCGTGCGCGGCGATGCCCGCCTTGACGAAGGGATGGTCGGCGGGAAACTTCCAGGTCGGGAAGTAGAGCTCCTGACGGTAATCCTTGCCGGTCCAGCTGGGGATCGCGTACTCGGGCATGGTCACTTCGACGGCGTCGACTCCGGACGCGAGCACGGCGTCCTTGACCTGCTGGATCGCGATATCCTTGGTCTCACCCCAGGTCAGACGGCGGTCCAGGTACAGCATGGCCTGGTCGGGGACGGCGCACTGCGAGGGGCCGTGTACGTCGATCTTGGAGACGACTACGGTGCCCTTGCCCAGGAAGCCGTCATCGTCCGGCTTGAGTGACGAGTTCAGGGCTTCCATCGCCAGGGCGGCGCGGGCTGCCTTGTACGCGGCCGATACGCCGCGTTCTGGAGCCGAGCCGTGGCAGGAAACGCCCTTGAGATGAACTTCCATTTCCATACGTCCGCGATGCCCGCGGTACAGCCTGAGCGTAGTCGGCTCGGTGGACACGAAGAAGTCCGGGACGAACTTCTCCTCCTCGATCAAGTACTTCCAGCAGATGCCATCGCAGTCTTCTTCTATAATAGTGAACGCGAACCAGACGCTGTATTCTCCGTTGTAGCCGAGCTCCTTGAGGATACGGCCGGCGGTTATCATGGAGGCTGCGCCGCCCGTCTGGTCGCTGGTGCCGCGGCCGTGCACGAGGCCGTCCTCGATGTCACCCGAGAAGGGGTCCTTTTTCCACTGCGAGCGGTCGCCTATGCCAACGGTGTCAATATGTGCGTCGATGACGAGCTTCTTGGGGCCGTTGCCAACGCGGGCGAGCAGGTTTCCGAGGCCGTCGATGCGCACCTCGTCGAATCCCGCCTTCTCGCACATGTCCTTGAGGAAGAGGATGCGCTCCTTCTCCTTGTTGCTCATGGCGGGTACCTTGATGATGCTCGAGAGATTCTTCGCCGTCCAGTCCTTGTAGGCCTCGGCCTTCGCCCTGATTTCCTTACCGTTCTTCACACTCATTTCCTTTCCTCCATCCGTTGCCATAACCTGCGAGTCTCCGACCTGCCGCGGGCAGCTATGGCCTTGGCGTCAAAGAGCGGTTTCCTGTCCTTTACGATAAATTTTCCGGCCACCATGGTCGAGCTGACCATGCGCGAGCCCATGCCGAACGCCGCGTGGCCGGCAACGTTCTCGTCCTCCAGGGGAGTCGGGGGGTCGTAGTCCCAGAATGTAAGGTCGGCCTCGTAGCCGGCCTCGACCCTGCCGAATCTCTTGCCGGGGAAGTAGCGTTCCAGCAGGCGGTTGCCATTCTGGAGCATCCCCAGGAACGCGTCCATCCACATCGAACCGCCCGAGTCATGGTGCTTGAAGAAGGCGAAGTTGGCCTCCTCCATCATGTCGGAGCCGATGCCGTCGGTGCCCAGCACGGCATTCCTGTACAGTCCGATCTTGTCGTTGTAGCCCACACAGTTGTTCATGTTCGATCGGGCGTTGTGGGCGATGAACGAGTCGCGATCGTTTACGAGTTCTACCTCGCTCAAGCTGAGGAAGAGCCCGTGACCCAGTATCGTCTTCGGTCCGAGCAGCCCGGCCTCGTCCAGGCGCACGCAGATGTCCTTGTCGAAGCGGTAACGGGAATCCACCGCGTCGAACTTGTCCTCGGCCACGTGGATATGGAGGCCACGGCCGGTGGACTTACACGCGGCGGCGAGCGCCGAGAGCGTCCGATCGTCCACGGTAAAGGGCGCGTGCGCTCCGATCGCGGCATCGACCAATGGATCCTTGCCGTTCGTGCGCTCCGTGTCGAGCGCCCTGGCGAAGCGCACGTTCTCCCGCACGCCTGCATCCGCTCCGTCGCGGCCGTTGCGATCGGTAGTCTCGTAGCAGAGGAGGCCACGAATGCCCACGGTCTCGAAACCTTCCCGCAGTACATCCAGCGACCCGTCGATGAATTCGGGGCTGGCGTGGTGGTCCACTACCGAGGTGACCCCGAGCATCGCGGCGTCGGCGGCCCCGGCAAGGCCGCTCGCCCGGACGATACCCTCGTCAAGGGCGCGGTCGAGCCGCCACCAGAGGTTTTTCAGTTGCTGGGCGAAGTCCTTGCTCGGCTCGATGGCAACCGACAGGCCGCGAGCGAGCGCCGAGTAGAAGTGGTTGTGCGAGCATACGAGGCCCGGGCTCACGTAGCCACCGGGCGACACTCGCTGTGCTCCCCGATACTTGCCGGCGAGTCCTGATCCGACCTCGACGATCTTCGAACCGTCGATCGCTACGTCCATCGGCTCGGAAACCGAGCCGGGTGAAAAATGAAGCAGGCGTATGTTTTCCAGCAG
>SPCK01000262.1 GCA_004525355.1 Spirochaetales bacterium | reverse complement strand
TGGCTGTTGGTGTTCGTCACGGCGCCGTAGGTGGCCCAGCGTACCTGCCCGATGAAGCGCTGCCCGCGGTATGACGGGATATCCAGCTCGCGGCATACGACGCTGGGAGCGCCCACCCGCTTGATGACGACGATGTTCCTGTCTTTGTCGATGAAGGACGCGCCGGTCGAGTCGTAGCCCCGGTATTCCAGGCGCTTGAGCAGTTCGGCCGCCTCGTAGCCTATATTCTTGGTCTCATCCTTGTAGACGATCGATACGATTCCGCACATCGATAAAGCCCCCCTTTTCTTCTCAAGACAGACGCCGAAGCGCCGGCGCGGTCCCTGGCACAGTATACTGGCCCGCGTCCTTCCTTGAGAAGCTTAAAAAAGGGGCGAACGCGGGCGGCAAGCCTTAAAAACCCGCTCGACGTGTGGCCGGGTGCGCAAGGCCGCGTGATGACAGGCCATCGCGTCTCCAGCTATACTGAATTCCATGCAATACCGAACGTTTCCCAAGATACCCGGGTTGAAAGTGTCGGCTCTCGGCCTTGGCATGATGCGCCTGCCTACGGTTGAAGGCGATCAGGGCAGGATCGACGAGGAACGCGCCCTGGATATCGTCCGCGCGGCGCTGGACGCGGGCGTGAACTACATCGATACGGCCTGGTCGTATCACAACGGCGAGAGCGAGCGATTCACCGGCAGGGCGCTACGGTCGCTGGGAGCTCGAGAGAAGGTCTACGTGGCCACCAAGGCGCCAATATGGCACATCGACAAGCGTGGGGACTGGGACCGCTATCTTGACGAGCAACTTGAACGCCTGCAGGACGCTCATATCGATTTCTACCTGGTGCATGCCTTGAGCGCGCCGCGCTGGGAAACGTTTCTGCGGACCGGCGGTATCGAGGCGCTCCAGGCCGCAAAGGCGGACGGTCGGATCAAGCACGTCGGCTTTTCGTTCCACGATTCGCTTTCCGCCTTCAAGACTATCGTGGATGGCTGGGACGGATGGGAATTCTGTCAGGTCCAGTACAATTACGTGGACGAGGACTACCAGGCCGGAGCCGAGGGGATCGAGTACGCCTCGGCGAAAGGCCTCGGCGTGATCGTGATGGAGCCGCTTCGCGGCGGCGCCCTTGCCAAGGTGCCCGACGAGGTCAAGGCCATCTTCGCCTCCTGGGGCAAGCCGCGCATGGCGGCCGAGTGGGCGTTGCGCCACGTGCTCGACCGCCAGGATGTGGTGACAACGCTCTCGGGGATGGGATCGGTCGATCAGCTGTGGGAAAACGCGGCCGTCGCCTCTGCCGCCGGGATGAACGCCATCACGGCAGGCGAACGCGCCGTCCTGGATTGCGCGCGCGCGTGGTTCCTGGAACGGATGGCCGTGCCCTGCACGACCTGTGGCTACTGCAAACCTTGCCCCAGCGGCGTGGCCATCCCCGAGATATTCGAGCTGTGGAACACCGTGACGGTATTCGGCGACCGGACGGGACGCTCGTCATGGTACAAGAGCGCCTATGCCTCCAAGGGGAACGGCGCCGACGCGTGCACCGAGTGCGGGGCCTGCCTGCCCAAGTGCCCGCAGGGGATCGCGATTCCGGATCGACTGCGCGAGGCGCTGCTCGCTTTGACTTGAACCTCGATCGTCCGCGGCGAGATAAGGCCCAAGAGCCCGGTCGCCGGCCTGGCCGGCGAGGCGCCTACAATGCTCCCCCGGCCAGAATCGGCAGGGCGATGAAGTTGCCTATCGCGCCGCCCAAGCTGGACAGGAAAAAGACCAGGAGAATGTGCGTCACCTTGTTGCGGTAGAAGCCGCGAACGCTCGTCGCGTCCGACGACAGGTTCTGGAAGTCCTGTACCCGGGGTTTCCTGAGCCATGCCTCGGTTACGCCAGAGAACAGGCCAACGGCCACCAGAGGGTTGAGCGTGGCTATGGGCGCCGCGGCGAACGAAACGAGAATTGTGAGCGGGTGGGCCAGGCACAGGATGCTTCCGAGGGCCGCCAGCGTGCCATTCAGGGCTACCCACCGTATGAGCAGATTGAGGCTGGCCTCGGCGCCCGACGTAAAGAAGCCAAGGGCGATGAAGCCGACGATCAGCGCGGGCACGAGCCAGCCTGCCGAATTGGCCAGGAATCCCTTTGGCGGAACCCGGTCGATGTCGCTCACGTCGGTCGACGCCTCTCCGGCGGCGAAAACGGCAAGCCAGGCCTCGACACCGGGCATGTGGCCCGCGCCCAGCACGGCGACGATCCGCTCTCCGGGCGACGACCAGATCTTGGCTGCCAGATAGCGGTCTCGTTCGTCTATCAAGGTTTCCTTGACGCTGGGAAGGTAGGCGGCAAGCTCGGCCATCATCTCGTCCAGCTCGGAACGCTGCTTCAATTTCTCTATTTCCGCAGCATCCGGTTTCTCCGTGGAAAAGGCGCTGGCCAGGAGCTGGGCCAGAAGCTTTGACTTGTTCCAGAGGTTCGACTTGCCCCAGGCGCGCCGCAAGGTGGTCTGCACGTCCCTGTCGCAGAACGAGTAGGCGATGCCTTCGGCCTCGGCGGTCCTGATGGCCGCCATCATTTCCGCGCCCGGCTTGATGCCCGATTCCGCGCCCATCTTGCGCTGGAAGGCCGACAAGGCCAGGTTGGCAAGGAGGAGGAAGGCCCGCCCTTCCTTGATGATCTTCACGATGTCGGTTTTTTCCCACGCGTCCGGATTGCTCATGGAACGCCATCGGGCCTCGTCCAGCTCGACGCAAACCCGGTCCGGTTTTTCCGACTGGATGACCGCGGTCACCTCGTCGACGCTCTCGCGGGAAACGTGGGCGGTGGCCACCAGGACGATGCGGCGTCCGGTCAGGTCCAGGGCGCGTACGGTATCAGACATGCTTGCTCCTATTGCCTCGCGGCCAGGCGCTTCAGGTCGGCCTCGGCCATGTGGAATTCGATGACGCCGGTCCTGCCCTCGTCCGCTGACAGCTTGAGGTATTTCGATCCGAGCTCGGGCTTGCCCCTGGCGATCCAGTACGATCCCAGGTAGAACAATATGCCCGCCTTCAGGTCCCTGCTTTTCTCGGAAGAGATGCGGATTTCGAGTTCAGAGCTCATATCGGTCTGGTCGTAGACGAGCCTGAGCATGAGCCATTGGGAGGGATACTTCTCCTTGTCGATCCGCGACAATTTCTTTGCTGCATAGTCCTTGGCCGCTTTCGCGTCGCCGTCGCGCATGAGGGACAATCCTGCCGCTATCAGGTACTCCGGATGGGCGTCGCTGTGCGAGGCCGCCTTGTCGAAGGCTTCCCACGCGGCGCGCCACGCACCCATGCGGTAACTCAACGCGCCGATGGACTCGAAGGCATACCAATAATCGGGGTAGAGTTTCGTTATTCGCCGGTAGTCGGCCAGGGCTCGCTCGACCTCTCCCGCTTCTTCAAGGATGCCGGCGCGATACACGTATGGCAGGAAATAGTCGGGGTTGAGTTCGATGGAGGAGCTGAAATCGGCCAATGCCGCCTCGGTCCGACCCGTGTCAAGGTAGAGCCTGCCGCGCTCCAGGTAGCTCCATGAAGAGTCAGGCGCCAGCCGCACTGCCTCGTCAAGCTCGGATTCGCATTCTCCATAGCGGCCGAGCTGGTACAGGACCCTGCTCCGGTCCAGGCGTACCAATGGATCTGACGGATATGTCGCCAGGGCCTTGTCCAGCGTGGCCAATGCGCCGTTCATGTCATCCATCCGAAACTGGACCTGGCCGAGGCCGAGCAGCGCCTCGGCATGGACTGGATTGGAGGACAGGGCCTGGTTGAAGGCCGATTTTGCCGCTCGGTAGTTCTTGTCGTCGAAAAGGAGATTGCCCATAGCGGCCTGGCCGTCGGCGTTGGCCGGGTCCCGCGCCAGTAGCTTATCCAAGGCGGCTCGCTGGGCGACGGAATCGCCCGAGAAGCGCTCGATTTCAGACAAGACAAACAGCGCGGAAAGATTGTCCGGCGCCGCTTCGAGTTCGGCCGCGGCTGTTGATCGCGCTTGCTCGACATTCCCCGCTGAAAGGAGT
>SPCK01000457.1 GCA_004525355.1 Spirochaetales bacterium | reverse complement strand
ATCATGCTCAATACATCCTCCACGGAAGTGCTCTTCACGCTGGGTAAACCTCCGACTGGACGACGGTGGTTCCGCGTGATGGATACGGCCATGAATCCACCGGAGGATTTCCTGCCGCAGGGAGCAGTTTCGCCATGTGACGGATCGTACGTCGTCAATCCACGCTCGGTTGTCTTGCTGTTCGCAAAGGAGCCATGAACGATCGGGATCGGAGGCGGTTGCCTTTACTTGCTTGCCGGAAATAATTTGGGTACCTTACTGGTATGAGGAATAAGGAAGGCTACCGGGCCGAATACATATACGGCGCCGGCCGCAGGGCACTGGCCAGACACGATCCGGTTCGTGCCTTGCCCTTGTTGCGTGCCGCCGTGGACGGCATCGCCATGGATGGCGCGCACCCGGGTCGGCACCAGGAACTGGCCGACAGGCTATACTGGCTCGCCATCACCCTCATCAAGCTGGGAAAGTCCGGGCTCGCCATCAAAGCCTTGGCCAGTTCGCAGAAACTCGCCCCCCGCGGCCATGCTCGCGCCTTGTACTGTCGCGTCTCGAACGAATATGGCATGCCGCGTTCATCCTGTCCGGAACATGACGATTATAAAGCATTCTTTGCCATCCAGGCACGGCGCTACCTTGCGAATACGCCAGGCAGACGTTTCTCCAACCAAACCGAGATGGAAGCTGTCCTGGCTGTCATTGCGGATGCCTGGCTGAGACTGCATAAGAGTGCCGATCTTGGCGATCGGTCCTGCGGCTACAAGCTACATGCCTTCCGCGCTTTCCGGATCGATTTCCCTGCACTGCTGCCGTCTTCTCTCTCCTCGGCGGGTACTGTCATGCCCGGCGATTTCTGGCCTGGCGCATCGGCCTCCGAACACGAGCGCTGTTCATGCGGATCTGGCTTGCCTGTGCACCGCTGTTGCGGCAGGGTTCCACTGCCCTGGGAGCGCTGAAAACCATACATTTTCTCATTCCTGCGCTCGCACTGGGTTATAATGAAACGCTTTATGCTCTCTACCCGACGAATGTGTATTTTTGATACAGCTTTAATCGATTCCCGCGTGTTCCGTTTCATTTTGATACATTAAAGAAAACATATATACAATTCGAAGCCCTTTCTGCAGAAAAAAGCAGCTCTGTCCCCGAACCATGGAGCTCTGTCCCCGAACCACGCGCTTGAGTGCATTACTATAATTCCAATAAAATAATGAATTATGATTCTGCATCCCGTACTCCCTGAAATTTGTCTTTGAAAGTTTACTGGAATCTACCGTTTCGTATCCTTTGGCATGGTTATTGCTTTAATAATAGCAGGAGGATACGCATGAAGACGAAGAGGACTATGGCCACCAAGAGCGATGCTTCCCTGGACGCCAACGTGCTTTCCATATATCTGAAAGAAATAAACAAGATTGCCCTGCTTACCCGAGAAGAAGAAGATCGCTATGCGCGGGCCGCCGCTACCGGAGAACAGTACGCGCGGGACATGCTTGTGAAAAGCAATCTGCGTTTCGTGGTAAACGTAGCCAAGCGCTACCAGAACCAAGGTATGCCCCTGACCGACCTCATCAGCGAGGGCAACATCGGGCTTATAAATGCGATCGAGCGTTACGACGTGGATAAAGGATATCATTTCATCAGCTATGCCGTCTGGTGGATTCGCCAGTCCATCCTCAAGGCGGTTTGCGAGAAGAGCCGCATGATCAGGCTCCCCCTGAATCGTGCCAACGAGCTCGTCCAGATCGAGAAGGCGCGCAAATACGTCAACGCCGGCCAGTCCGAGGCTGGGGAGATCAAGGAAATCGCCGACATGCTGGAGATGGATGCCGCACACGTGGCAGACCTGGTCAACGTGTCCCGCGAACTCGTCTCCCTGGAGACCCCGGTTTTCGACGAGCGCGATTCGAGCGTGCTGGGCGACTTTATCGAGAACTCCCTGTACAAGTCCCCCGATGACCACGCCATCGAGCAGGGCCTGAAAGACGATATCAATGAAGTGCTGATGACGCTGACCGAGAAAGAGCGCGAAGTGATTCAATATCGCTTTGGGCTCAACGGACGCCGCGCCATGAGCCTCAAGGAAATAGGGGACCGCTTCAAGCTTACCAAGGAACGCATCCGCCAGATAGAAAAGAACGCGCTCAGGCGACTGGCGGTTCCTGGCAAATCCGACACGCTGATCGGTTACGTCGCGTAATTTCAGGGTTCAAACGACCGGAACGGCATCCCCCGCCCAGGTCGAGAGAATACTATGGCCGTCCCGAGGTGCCTCCCGGGACGGCCTGTTTTTT
>SPCK01000195.1 GCA_004525355.1 Spirochaetales bacterium | reverse complement strand
GGCCTGGGCGGGCACAATGGGCTCCGCTCGATGAAGGAACGATTGGGGACGGCGGACTTCATGCGACTGCGCTTTGGCATCGGCAGGCCGGCCCATGCCGATATCGCCGGATACGTGTTGTCGGATTTTAACCGTGACGAGCGTGAGAAGCTCGAATGTTCTATTTTTCCGCGCGCGGAGACAGGTCTTCTTTTGTGCATGGATGAAGGCTTCGATACTGCTTTCTCGAAGTATCAGAAGTTCAATGCCTTGGATTAATGCCCAAGGCGGCCATGAGAGTCGCCGCAGCCGTTGGAAAGGCGGCGACCACCTCGGCGACCGCCTCTGAGTGAACCAGGGCTACCGTCGGGTCGGCTAGCTCCTCGAGTGTGGTACGGCAGGCATCCAAATCTGTCGCGGAGCCGCGTGAGCTGAATTCGTGCCAATGGTATAGGGCTTTGTAAAGCATGTACGCCCTGGTCATGAGTCCAGGATAGCGCCTGAGTCTTACCGCGTCCCCGGAAAGGGCTGAAAACACCGTGGACAGCGCCGATGCGCCGTCTACAGTCTGTCCATCGAGCCTGGTCAATGCTTCGTCCGCCTTTCGTAGCAGCTCGATCATGAACTCGGGGGCGGGATTCCATTCATATGGATCGCACCGGGCATGCCCAGCCAGTGCGCCCAATCGGGTGCAAGCGTCCCTGAACGCAATGAGGTCGGTGGATATGGATGGTCGCGACAGGCGCGACGGATTTGGGGCGCGAGTTTGCGAACGAGCTGCCACCGGGCTCCCCGATGGTGGAACGCTTCCGGTTCGCTCCGCCTGGTAGTCAACACCGTATTCCAGGATTATCAGCGCTTCCTCATAGTCGAGACGCAGGGCGATGAAGGTTTCCGAGGCGCCGGCTCGTCCATACTGCTGCCCGGTATCGGGGTGTACGTGCTTGCACGCGGCGCGGTACAGGCGCTTGAGTGTGGCGACGGATCGCTCGCCCCGCCTGTCCATCGCCCGCAGGAAACGGTTCGTCATCGGGATTACTGGATAAGGCGCTTGAGGAGCCTCTCGTCCTTTTTCCAGTTCGGGTCGACCCTGACCTTGATCGAGAGTCGCACGGGGTACGGGAATATCTCCTCGAGATCGTGCTCGGCTTCCTCGCGTATCTGCCGGATCATGGATCCGCCCTTGCCGATGATGATGCCTTTCTGCGTGTCCCGCTCCACGATGAGCTCGCCTTCGTAGACCAGTGTCCCGTCGTCCAGCATATGGTGGCTCACGTAGTCGACGTATACCGCGTGGGGGACCTCGTCGCGGGTATGGAGAAACACTTTCTCGCGTATGGTTTCCGCGATGCGAAAGACTGGTTCCTGGTCCGTGTAATATTCTTCGGGATAGTAGGCTGGCCCCTCGGGTGCCGCTGCCATCATGGCGTCAACCAGGGCGTCGACCCCGGTTCCCGTCTTGGCGGACAGGTCGAAGACGCGCAAGCCCGGTAGCTTTTCAGAGAGGAACAGCCGAGCCTTGCCGATGTCGGAACTCGGGGCATCGATCTTGTTGACCGCCGCGAAGGTCTTGCCGACGAAGCTCGTGAGCAGTCCGGCGATCGCTTCTTCTTCCTTGCCGGGCGGCCTGGTCGTGTCCACAACGTAGAGAATCAGGTCGGCATCCGAGAGGCCCCTGGTCGCCAGGTCGCGAAGGCGTCTGTTCATGGCCTTGTCCGAGTCGTGCAGTCCGGGCGTATCCATGAACACGAGCTGGCAGTCCGGCCTGGTCAGTATGCCCCGGATCGTATTTCGGGTTGTTTGAGGCACCGGCGAAACGATGGCCACTTTCTGGCCGCACATGATGTTCATCAGAGTGGATTTTCCCGCTGAAGGCCTACCGACCACGGTAACGAAGGCCGAGGCGTGTTTTTCTTCCATGATCAGATGCTCTCTTTCTTTTCCTGCCCCGAGGGCGGGGCGATAGCGTTCCGGTAGTCTTCCGGTGTCATGACAGGCTGGCCGATTCCGGATATTCCTTCCCGGTGAACAACGAGAATTGGGCGGCCGCCTGGGCCATCAGCATGGAACGGCCGTTGGTGACCCTGCATCCGGATTCACGGGCGCGCCTGAGTAGCGCAGTCTCCTGGGGATTGTAGATGGTTTCGAACAGAGCTTCCTTTCCGGTGAACTGGTACCATTCCAGGGGATCTCCAGGCGGCCCTCCCTCCATACCGACGCTCGTCGTCTGGATGATGAGGTCGTTGTATCGTTCTATAATGTCCACAGCCCGCTCGGTCATACCCGCCCAAGGCAGGCCATACGTTTCGGCAAGACGTTTGGCCCTGGTGATGCCACGGTTGATGACGCAGGCCTCCGCACCGAGTTCGAGCAGCACATAGGCAACCGAGCGCGCTGCTCCTCCGGCGCCGACAATGCAGGCCCGTATGCCCTTGAGGTCACGCGCGCCCATGAACTGGAGTACCGCCTTCCTGAAGCCATGCGCGTCGGTATTATAGCCATCCCAACCGCGTTCGGTACGAACCGCGGTATTGCAGGCGCCGATGGCATCGACTTCCGGCGAGCGCCGGGAAAGGCGGGGCAGTATCTTTTCCTTGAAGGGAGCGGTAATGGAGAAGCCTCGCACTTCAAGCAATTCCGCGAGCCGCATGAACGAATCAAGATCGTCCGCCGGAAAGGGCAGGTAACGCGCCTTGATGCCGGCTGCCGAGAAGCCGGCGCTATGGATCCTCGGGGAAAGCGATCCGAGGACGGGGATCCCGCCCAGTATGCCATAAAGGTTCCAGTCCGGTCCGGCCTCGCCGAAACAGTACACGCTCCTGAGCGCATCGGGATCGATCTGGCCGGGTGCTGACGGTTCCAGCCCGGAACCCATGGCGCTTGCGTATCCGAACATGCTCCCCGTCAGGTCGCACAGTACGCGCGTACATAGGCCGTATTCACCCATACCGACCACGATACGTTCTTGTTCATTGTCCATGGAACCGAAGAAGCGAAACAGACGCTCGGTGTCGTGGATGCTTCTGGTATTCACCGCGAGCTTGGGAATTTCGAACGGCGACGAGGATACCGATTGCCAAACATTCTCCAGGTCGGTGGGAGTGCCGTCCAAACAATACCTCGATCGAATCACCCGGGTGCCGAATATGCGCGCGGCTTCCTGGATGGCCGGTATCTGTAGGTCATTCTCGATGTCGACGTACGCGAAATTCTTGCGCGGGTCGGACTCGGCGAAAGCCAGCCCCTTGGCCAGTATGACCAGCCGTACTCCCTCTCCCTGGTCGAAGCGACCGCCATCGTGTCGCCTCCGCACCGAAAGGATGGTAGGAATTCCGGCCTGCTCGGGAAAGCTCCTGATGCGGAAGCGTTCCTGGGGATCCAGGAAATCGACGCGCAACTCCGCCAGGTCCACGAGGCTCCTGTAGCGGTCTAGCGCCTGGAGATTCTTTTCGATGGTCGGTCCGGTCAGGCACAGGCAGATTTTAGCCATGGGATACCTTCCTAAAAATCGGCGCGGTACATGTAGATTTCATTGACCGCCCCGGTTTCGTCGACCTTGGCCCGGAGGCGAACCGGCCATGCGTTCCCCGGGAGTTCCCACTCCCAGCTGCCCGGCCCCGTCGAGGTCGGAAGGCCCAACGCAGCCTGGATGCGTTCCAGGCCTGCTCCGACGCTGAAACCCAGGACGGGCCGGGTATAATCGGCGCCTATCCGAACCTGCCATACTCGATCTGAGAAAAGGAAAAGGCCAAAGTTGCCGTAATCGAAGACGACGTCGTCTTGCCAGGCTTCGGCGCCACGTACGGCGAATACTCGCGCAGGCGCCCCGAATCGTTCTATCGCCATGGCTGGAGTGTATCCCAGAAGTTCGGCCGGATCGGAAGGCAGGAAGGGGCCCGCGTCCGATTGGCCCCAGGCGTTCAGGAGGGCGGTGAGGGAAAGCAGGCAAGGCAGGAGGATACGTTTCATCGTTCATACTGTACCCCAGGCAGGAGCCTGCTTCAAGCGCCGCAGGGTCCAGGTTCTTCATACCCGGTATCGGGCTTGAGAAAAACCCCGCTTTTTGGTTCAATGGTGATGATTGAGAAAAATGCAATTCGACGAGGAGCTATCCGTGTCATCCAAGACAGCAATTACCGAGGAAGACAAGAAAGCGATCGAGGAATCGCTCGACAAGATCCTTGACTGCGTCAGATCCATGGACGATGTCGAGGTCCTGCACGAGTGCCGGAACCTGTTCAGGCGACGGGTTCCGCTCCATCTGCGCGCCTATGCCGCATCTGCCCTTCTCTTGGGGTTGGTGCCATCCGCCGGCATCAGGGTCCCGGCGTCCGGGGCCCCCGCGTCCGGGGCGCCCGCGCGGGGCAGGAAGTCCGGTCGCTCCGGTGCGTCGGACGCCAAGGCATCGCCGGGCGCCCGAGAGTCGGAGGGGCGCCAGGGAGCCGGTCGCGAGAACCGCTATCGGGGCGAGGGCGTGACCCTGTTCATCGGAGCGGGCAGGCGCCAGCGCCTATACGCTCGCATCGCCCTGGATCTTCTGCAGACGGTTCCCGGAGTCGGCGAGGAGAACGTGGGCGATATCCGCACCATGGACAACTACAGTTTCATCACTATCGACCCGCTCGTCGAGGAGACTGTCATTGCCTCCCTTGGGGGTAGCGATTTTCGTGGCAGGCCCTTGAGCGTCAATCGGGCGCGGAAAAAGGGAGAAGGTCCCGAGGATCAGTCGACCGGACAAGCCTGAGTCCGGCGACCGCTTCCAAGATCAGAGTATCCGTCGTAGCAACGTCATGAAAAGCCATGCGTTGAGAGTCAGGGCGGCCATGATGGCTCCGATGCT
>SPCK01000398.1 GCA_004525355.1 Spirochaetales bacterium | reverse complement strand
CGCGCACCTGGGGCTCTCCGGCGGCATCGATTCCGCGCTGGTAGCGGTCCTCGCGGCCAAGGCCATCGGTCCCGGGAACCTGACCTGCATCACCCTTCCCTCCCGGTTCAGCTCGGGCGGCTCAATCTCGCACAGCGAGGAGCTTTGCCGCAGGCTGGGTTGCCGGTTTGAGAATGTTTCCATCGAGGGGCCGTTCTCCAGCTTCCTGTCTACCATGGAACCGCATTTCGCGGGTACGGCCTTCGGCTTGACCGAAGAAAACTTGCAGGCTCGTATCCGGGGCGACATCCTGATGGCCTGGTCCAATAAATTCGACTCCATGCTGCTGAACACGGGCAATAAAAGCGAACTGGCGGTGGGTTACTGTACGCTGTATGGCGACATGTGCGGAGCGCTCGCTCCGATCGGCGACCTGCTCAAGACCGAAGTTTTTGCGTTGTCGGAGCGCATCGCGCAGCGTGAGGGCCTCATCCCCCGCGAGATAATCGACAAACCGCCCTCGGCGGAACTGCGGCCGGACCAGAAGGACCAGGATTCCCTGCCGCCCTATGATCTTCTGGACGCGGTGCTTCGCCTGTATATCGACGAGGACCTGGCCGCGGACGACATCATCGCCCGTGGTTTCGATGAGGCTCTGACCCGGAGGGTCATAAGGATGACGTCGCGCGCCGAATACAAGCGCCGCCAGGCTGCGCCGGTTATCAAGTTGTCGCCTCGTGCTTTTGGCGTCGGCAGGCGCATGCCCATTGCCCGAGCTTCCTATGAGGCGGAACCCGATTGAATCAGCGCGGGCGGATCCATTGCGGCGGTCCGGCCACGACTGGTTTCATGGCGATGGTCGTTGTTACGGTCGTCGCGGCCTGCGCTTACCCCTCGTCCGATTCGGCCTCCGCGGCGATACCGTACCCGAAGGCCGAGACAGCCAAGGCCGGTCTACCCGCATCTGAACCCGTTTCGGAAAGGACACTGACCCTGCTTGCCTGCGGGGACATCCTGCTTGCCCGTACGCCGGGAAAACGGGTCTCCGAGCGCGGATTCCGCTTCCTGTTCCAAGGCGTTCGCGACTTGGTGTCCGACGCCGACATCGCCTTTGCCAATCTGGAGACCCCCGTCTCGTACCTGGGCGAACCCTATCCGGGAAAGCCGGTCAATGTTACCTTCCGTGCCGACCCGGCGACACTTTTCGGGCTGGCTTGGGCCGGCTTCGACGTCGTATCCCTCGCCAACAACCACATGAACGACTATGGTCCCGCTGCTTTGGCCGAAACCCTGGAATACCTCGATTTGCTGGGCGTCGCACGGGCGGGCGCCGGACTTGACCTGGAGGAAGCCGGCAGGCCGGCCCTGATCGAGCGTAACGGTGAACTCGTCGCCATACTCGCCTACGCGGAACCCATGTGGAGCGCGGTCGAGGCTAAAAGTGCCCGATTCGCTGTCGTCGCGACACGTGCGGAGACCAGGCTTTCCGCTACGGGCCAACGACCCGGGGACGGTTCCACCGGGGATGTAGACCGGGCGGGCATAGCGCCTGCCCTCATTCCGGCCATGGTCGCCGACGTGCGCCGCGTACGGGAAACCTTGGACCCGGACTACCTGTTCGTGTCCGTGCATTGGGGTGACGAGCATCAGCATATTCCCCGCGCTTTCCAGCGGAATTTCGGTAGGGCGGCCATTGACGCCGGCGCTATTGCTGTCCTCGGGCACCACCCGCACGTCCTGCAGTCCGTCGAACGCTATCGGGACGGACTCATACTCCACTCTATGGGCAACTTCGTCTTCGACATGGCCGCCGACCATACCTACGAGACGGCCGCCTTCAGGGTGATCCTCGCCGGCGGTCGGATACGACGGCTTGAGGTCGTACCTATACGCATCACTCGAGGTTTGTATACTCCCGTCCCCGCCCGCGGCACCGATGCAGAGGGCATTCTGCGCGACCTTGCCGCAAGGTCGGCTTACGTGGGTACCAGGCTCGAGGTCGAGGAGTACCTGGGTATCCTGGATTTTTAGCAGGATTCACCATACTCACCGGACGCCGCGCAGGAAGACATCCATGACGGCGGCTCGATGAACCGGTGGCCGGTTTTAGTCGAAATGATGAAAGAGTGATATATTTGCATTGTAGATATCCGTATGCGGACCACCACAGCGCTTTTCGCGACAGTCCTTGTACTCTTTCTCATCGTTTCCTGCGACATGGGCGCGAATCTATTTACACAGGACGAACTTGGCGGTATGTACACCGTGGAACTGAGCCAGAAGGGCGTCGCATTGTCGGATATCGGCAAGGCGACCGCCGCCGAACCTATGTCGCTGTCTTTGAGCGCAAGGAGCGGAGCTCCCGATCCCGCGGTGCTGGAGCTGCGCCTCGCCGCCGCCGATGGTTCCGAGGCTGCCAGGCTTCGCTTCACCGATCCCTCGGCCGTCGCCGCTGACGTTCGGGCCGATAGCGTTTCAGTACCGGACTTGCTGGGCCGTCTGCCTCCCTTCCTGTTGCCATCGGATCTTCCGGATGGGTATTACGTACTTGCCGCCACCGCATACGACGATGTTGGCGCCCGCCTGTTCGGATCAGAACAGGTCGTCCTGCTCTGGAGCGGCTCGCTGTCAGCGCCGGCGATCGCCGCCCATCCTGGAACCGTCACCACCGATGGTCCCGTGCTCTTCAAGCTCGAGGG